>CALHAQ010000058.1 GCA_937931775.1 uncultured Candidatus Altimarinota bacterium
TCTCTTTCCCCCTCTGCATCTATTCATATGCAAATTCAAAATGGCTTGTGTACTTTTGAAAATATTTTTGCCTTAAGTCTGGTATTTGATACTCCTATAGAAACAGGAATTCCAATTTTTTCAAATATATCTTGTTGTAAATATTCAAGATATGCGTGAATATCTTGTCCATGGATCTCAGGAAGTCACGTTATTTCTACAAAAGCTTCATCGATAGAAAATACCCTCACATCAAGTGTATTTTCTCGCAAATAGTCCATCAATTTTCGTGAAATGTTTGCGTATAAATTCATATGTACTCAGCAAAAATAGGCATCTTTATTTTTTAAAATTTGCTTCGCTTCCCAGATAGGAGTTCAGACTTTTATTCAGGCTTTTTTGGCATTATATGTTGCAGCAACGATAATTTCTTCCCCAACACATACATACTTATCTCTTAATTTTGGATCATCTAAGACCTCACAACTCGCAAAAAAGCTGTCACAATCTATATGCGCGAATATATGTTTTGATGTTTTAAATTTCATATATACAAAATATATACACTTATGATTTTTGCAAATATAAAAAGACTATTTTTTAGAAATAGTCTTTTTATATTATATGATTTTTATTTATCGACTCGCATCATGATATTCACTGGCCTGAGAAGATATCTCCAAATACATGCATAGAGCATTATAGCTATTGGGATCGTGAGATATTGCGAAGGCCCAGAGAGATGAAAAAGTTTCTCGGGTACGTAGAGCCAAAAGTTTCATAATATCGTAAAAAATAGTCCGTGACATCACCCGAATATCCAATACTTATTCATTCACTCAGCAGGAATATGGTTCTTTATAAAAATAAATAATATATTTAAAAGTCCAAAAAGAGTAAGAATGGAAACGACTTCATAGAAATAATGAAAGCCTGCTTCAGGAGTGAGAGTTGTTGCTATACCCATATATAAAAGTGGAATAATAACTGCCGGAAAAGATGATCCAGCGATGAAAGCACGCAAATAGAGATTATTCATATTGAGCTATAAGCTAAAAAATAATAATTTCAGAATACTTACTTTTCTATATAATGAAATAGTAAATATTTTCTAAGTAGCTATATATGAAAAAACTATTGGTTCTCACTTCTTTGATAATACTCAGCTCTTGCTCTGGGAATCTCGATATTGACATCGATATCGATGATACTTCTGACAAAAATACTCTAGAGCAGACTACAGATATATCCTCTTCTGGAGAAATAGTATTTCAAACACCTGATAAGCCAAGTTTTAGCGAAATAGATATAGATTTTGAACATAATTATGATAAAAATAAGGCCCTCGCATTTCTAGGAGGAACATTTTTTGATTTAGAATCTGATGGACACAAAGAGTTTATTATCACTGGAGGAGCAGGAGAAAATGATGGAGTTTTTAGGTATAAAAATGGTGAAATTATAGATATCACTGAAAAATCTGGAATAAATAATACTCTTGCTAGCTATGGAGCCTACGCAATAGATTTTGATGAAAACGGGTATGATGATATCTTTATTACTCGTCAGGATGGTATTTACTACTATGAAAATACTTCTTGAAAATTGCAGGAAAAGAAACTCAATATTCCTCTCCCTAAAAATTCTATTCCATTAGATATAGATTTTGCAGATATCGATGGAGATAATGATCTTGATATGTACGTGTCTACATTTATCAATCAAGACCTATTTAAAGCAGCAACTTTTAATGATCCAAATCACTCACAAAAAAATATCCTTTTGCAAAATGATGGAAATCTTAACTTTACAAATATTACAGATGAGAGTGGACTCAATCTTTCTATAAATACTTTCACTTCAACTTTTGCAGATCTCGACGGAGATAATGATCCTGATATTGTAATAGCAACGAATACAGATACTGTAAGAATATTTGAGAATACAGCTGGGAGATTCACGCAAGTATATGCAAGTGATATTTACGGTTTCTGGATGTGACTCGCTATCAGTGATGTAGACGCAGATGGAGATAGTGATATATTTCTGAGTAATGTAGGAACAAGTATTCCTGAGAAATTATTACAGGGAGATAGTAGAGCAGATCAAAAAGTAGTATCCAAGTATTTATTTTTAGAAAACTCGGGAGATATGAAATTTTCTGAGAAAAAATACTGAGCTTTTGATGATCTTGGATTTGGCTGGTGAATTGTCCCTACAGATTTCAACCTCGACGAACAGACTGATTATCTCATCATGCAAAACTATATCAAATGGGCTCCACATAAACTCTCAAAACTCACAGGAGAACTTCTTGTGCAAGAAAACTCAGATCTCAAGGCAAGTATCAGAGATTATAGACTCACAAATAAAAATTATGGGATATCAGCTCTTGTAGGAGATCTAAATGGAGATAATTTCGATGATATTATTTACCTCAATCTAGACGGTGACGTGAAAGCATTTCTCAGAAATACTGACACTAAAAATAATTTCCTCAAAATAAATATACCAAATACTGCGAAGTACTTACTTGCAGATTTTGAAATCAAAGCCTGAGAAACAAGTCTCGCAAGAAAGAGTTTCATTCCAAAACAGTGACTGATGACCAAGCAAGACTCGAGTATTACTTTTGGACTCAATACAATCAAAGTGGTACCAGACAGTCTCACCATACATTATCAAAATGGAGAAAGTGAAGACATACAAGTGGAGTGATTGAGTGTTATAAATCTATAAATAAAAAAGAGATTCTAAGATAGAATCTCTTTTTCTATGTTATCTTCTTCTCCTATCATTTGCTTCTCTTCTGTACATCTTTTTTCTTTCTTCCTTTTGAGCATTGAGCTTTTTCTTATCGGCTTTTGAAAGAACACCCGTGATATTAATATGGTATGGATGGTTTTCCATACGACGGATTTTTTGACCTGTGAGTTTTTCTATATCTAGGAGATATTCATACTCTTCCCTATCAGAAAATGAGATTGCTACTCCATCTTTCCCTGCTCTCCCAGTTCTTCCTATTCTATGTACATATGTTTCAGGCTCATTTGGGAGGTCATAGTTTACGACAAACATCAGCTCATCTATATCTATTCCCCTTGCTGCTATATCTGTCGCTATGAGGACTCTGGTCTTTCCTGACTTAAAGTTTGATAATGCTCTCTGCCGGTTATTTTGCGTCTTATTTCCATGAATTGCTTCAGCAGTAATATTTGCCTTTCACAGTTCTCTCACGACTCTATCTGCTCCATGTTTGGTACGAGTAAAAACAAGTACTTGTTCCATTTTTTTATTCCCAAGAATAGTAATAAGAAGATTTTTTTTATCTGTTTTTTCTACAAAAAATATAGCTTGAGAGACTTTTTCAGCAGTAGATGAAACAGGAGTTACTTCTATTTTTATAGGATTATTTAAAATACTATCAGCCAAATGAGAAATTTCTTTTGGCATAGTAGCTGAGAAAAAAAGTGTCTGTCTCTTTGCTGGAACGATAGTTAACACTTTTCTTACATCATTTATAAATCACATATCGAGCATACGATCAGCTTCATCAAGGATCAATATCTCTATATGTTTTAAATCTATATATCACTGATTTATAAGATCAAGAAGTCTTCCTGGGGTAGCAACAAGTATATCTACTCATCTTTTCAGCTTTTGTACTTGTGAGCTTTGGTTTACTCCTCAAAATATTACAGCATGTTTTAAATTGAGATTATTTCCATAATCTTTGATATTATCCTCTATCTGGATTGCAAGTTCACGAGTGGGAGTCAAAATAAGGCATTTTATAGCTCATGATCTATTTTCGAGCTTCTTTTCGCGAGAAAGTATTTGAAGAGTCGGTATCGCAAATGCTGCTGTTTTCCCAGTTCCTGTTTGTGCTGCCCCCAAAACATCTCTTCATTCTAAAATATGAGGAATCGATTGCTGCTGAATAGGAGTTGGGCTTTTATATCATTTTTTTTCTAATGATGAAAGAATAGGATCAATAAGACTAAGATCTGTAAAAAGCATGGACCGTTTATTTTAATAAATTATATAATATCAGTATATACATAAAATTATATTCTTGCACTTAAAAAATAAAAAACATAAATTTTTCTATATTTTTTAATTATCACTTCTATTCATTCACTTCACTCTAGTGAAAGTAAATGAAATTTTTCACTAACAAACCTTTTGCAAAAAAAACTAACATATATTTAATATACTTTATATATAAAACTCATTATGTCTGTGATATTTTATGGGGCTAGCTTTGCTTTTAGGGCTTTATAAATATACTAGAAAGTATACTAATATAATATTATTATTTATGAGAAGAAAAGATGCAACAGCATTTACGCTTGTAGAACTTATTGTTGTAATAACTATTCTTGCTATTCTGGGTACTATAGCATTTTTGAGCTTTACTGGATATGCACAAAGTGCTAGAAATTCATGACGACTTTCAGATATGAAGGTTATAGAAAAAGCTATGAGTCTGATACGATCTACTGGTGAAAGTTATCCTACTCCAGATAATGCTATTGATATTACATACTCAGGTGCCACTATGTGGACTCAGTGAACTTTTGGGAAAGACTCCATATCAGCCATAAGACGAATGTCTAATATTCCAACTGATCCTTCTCTATGAATAGAATATACATATTCTGTGCTACGAGGTGGGAGGTCGTTTCAAATTTGAGGAGTACAAGAGTGATGATTCCTATCATCTACAAATACTATTATACCTGAGACACATGCTATAAGTAGTTTAAATTACTACGGTTATACTATAGGTGATTATGTCTCTTATGATGTTCCAGCTATTGGAGATACTTGGTGTAGTCTGATTACTACACCAAGTATAACACTCAGTGATATACCAGCATGAGGGGAGCTCATTGACGGAGATACGTATAATTATGTTTATAAAAAATCAGGTCATCTCCCTAATAGTTTCAGTGGAGCACTAACTCCAGGAACAGCTCCTACATGATTTCAAATATTAGAAGTACTCGACTCATGTACTCTCTCTACTGTGACGCAGCTTGATCTATATGTAGCCAAACTTTCTACAGCATACCAACAGCTTTCATCGCTTCCAAAATATGAAGAAGTAGTATTTGACGCAAATAGTCTCTCTTTTAAGCTAGATTCTATAGCTTGGCTCGAAGATCATGGTATAGAGGTCAGTAAAGAAATTATTGATGAGTATAACTCTCCTCTACCTGAACGTAGTTTCATTGATTTATTCACAGCTGCTAACAGTACTCAGCTCGTATGAACCCATACTCCTAGTAGCGCTTCTGGGGCTTGGTGACTTGCTTCAGGGTGAGATATTTCTGCCCATAGTATTTCTGGAAATACTATGGAAAAAAACGGAAGTTCCACAACACTCGTATACCCTATTCCTAGTCCATCCATCACTCTTCCAAATTATGAGTTATCATTTGATATAGATGAATTTTCAGGATGAAGTATATCAAGTTACCTACGTTACGTAGATAATAATAACTACTATAAAGCTGAAATTTCTTCCTCCGGATATATTGTAAGTAGAAACTTATTAGGAACAGAGTCTATATTTGCAAATATTAGTGATCCTGTAAGTGATGGAAGTACCATTTTATTCTCAGTCTCTGGAGACACATTAGTACTAGAAGTAAATGGAGTAGAAAAAGAAAATATTCTTGCTGGGTGAATTATTCCTGTTGGAAACCCTATGCTGCATCTCCAAAATAACACTGCAAGAATTGATAACTTTACACTCACTTATAAATAAATTTTATTCCAATGATAGATAGAATTTCAGATGCTCTGTATGGTATAGCTTATAGTATTATAGACAATAAGCTGGTATCTGCGATTGTATTCTTTGCTCTCATGTCAGGAAGTTGGGGTTCATATACCTATATTCCTGAAGTATTTCCATCTCTCAAAAACACTCCAGAAGAAATAGTTACTATTGACCCTATTGATATCATAGATACTGCAACTTGAGGAGAACTTATAGATACCCTAGAAAATACTGACACAACAGAAATACCAGAACAAGATGATCCAAGCCTAGATACTCAGGAAACAACAGAAAAAATTCCAGAAGAAGAAAAACAAGAAGAAAAAAAATCAATCGTCTCAAGAATTCTTTGAGTATTCACATGAGGAAATGAGAATAATAAAGGAAGTGGAAAAAGAGACACCCAAACTCCTGATATACCGAATAGTGCGGTTCCCGATACGGAAACAACAGAGAGTATAACTCCTCTAATAGCAGAAGAATGAGTCGATACTATTCAGACTCCTGAAGAGATAGCAGCTGTAATAGATACACCTATTACAACTGAAGATACTATAAAAAATCCTGTAATTCCTACAATTTCAACACAAGACGATACGACTGATAATACAAATACTCAGGTAAATTCTACTGATCCAGTTGATCCTACCGATCCTGCCGATTCTGCCAATCCTGTTGATCCTACCGATCCAGTTGATCCTGCCGATCCTGCCGATTCTGCCAATCCTGTTGATCCTACCGATCCAGTTGATCCTGCCGATCCAGTTGATCCAGTTGATCCTACCGATCCTGTTGATCCTGTTGATCCTGCCGATCCAGTTGATCCTACCGATCCTGCCGATTCTGCCAATCCTGTTGATCCTACCGATCCAGTTGATCCTGCCGATC
>CALHAQ010000059.1 GCA_937931775.1 uncultured Candidatus Altimarinota bacterium
CAGTTAGTGTTTAAATGTGTGTAACACAAATATTATAAATTAAAATAATGAATAATCAATTTATTAAATTTAATCTATATCTCCAGTCCAAGAAATGTTTTCACAAACCATCAGATACAAAATGATATGAGTGCAACTCAGAGTGAAATGCATGCCATCTCGAAAAATCGCTTTTTGAAATTGTAGTCCTTTGCTACAGATATATAAAAGTTGAAAAGTCAGATGATAGTAAGAGCAATAAGGAGAGTACAAGCTAGAGCGTGAAATGGATTTGAAATAAGAAGATATGGTGCTATGAGAAATATTACAGTCCCAATATAAGCAAATCCGGTATACGCACTGGAGATAAGAGCCTGCTTTGTCTCTCCTCCATCCTCTTGTCTCTGAGAAAGAAACTCACTGGCTGCCATAGAGAAACTTGCTGATATACCTGTGATGATTCCTATAAGGGCAATACTCCTACTATTTTGAATCGCGAAAGTGAAACCAGCAAGTGCTCAAGTGAGTTCTACCAGAGCATCATTGAGTCCAAGTACAACCGATCACATATATCCAAGTTTTGCTTCGCTGAGCATATCAATAAGCTCTTTTTCGTGTTTTTCTTCATCTCTGAGTATTTTCTCGAGTTCAGGATATTTTTTATGGAGTTTTTTATATGATATTTGAGCATCAACCTCTCAAAGTTCCATAAGCTTAAGTCCAAAAGTAAGTCCCAAAGTTCTAGAAATAAATACATAGAGAGCTACCCTCCATCCTCTTGCTTTTATATCTCTTCCTGTGATTTTCTTCAGCATTTTATAATGTCCTGCTTCATCAGCAGCTATACGACTGAGGATCTTTTTATTTTTCGGAAGTTTTTCTTTTTTAGAAAGTCGAGTATATATAGCCAAACTTTCAGCTTCATCTCTTTGTATCTCTAAAAGCAATTTTTTCATAAGAATCAGAGTAAGAAAATATTATATTTCAGTATATAAGCTGGAGGTACATTTGTCTATAGATTATAGATCTTTCTTAGAAAAGTATATATAAAAAATCATAATACTCAGCAGAATACTACTTATAGCAATTCCCATAATATATGAATATAAACTCAATGAGAAAAAATCAATAAACACGCTCAGAGTATATAATCATAAACTTCCTAAAGCTATAGAGAATATTAAACCAAAAACTATGAGGTAGGTATACTCATAAAATACTCATCTAAGAAGTGATTTCTTTCAGGCTCCTAGAAGATATAGTAACTTTATTTTAGGAGTTTTAAATGTCCTCAGGAAAGAAATAGACACAAGAAAAGTAAGAAGAGAAAATATGTAGATATATCATAAACATAGATACACTATCAAGAGTATTTTACTCGCTACATCCAGCACGATTGCAATTATTTCTCCGGTATCTATAAATGAAACGCTTCCATCAGTTGCGTTAGAATAATCAAATTGAATATTTTCTGGCTTTGATCTCGAGTCATATGAGATAAAATAGGTCTTTGGAAATCTCTCAAAATCATCCTGGTAAAGTGAAAAATAGAAAAATGGATTTATTCCATCACGCTCAGCTTTTCTTATGTTTTGCACTATAAGTTTTTTATCGAGCCCTGCCGTGGTAAAGAGTATAGTATCCCCTATATCCACTCATATATCAGCAGCAAATTCTGCATCGAGAGATACTCCTCAAGAGCTCAGGGTATCTCACTTTTCTATAAACTCATCAAGTGACCTATTGAGTGATTGAAACTCTCTAGAAAATCTTCATGAAGTATTTTCTGATCACAGATGAGTACTCAGGTCTTGGGAATTTATTTCTTTTATCCGAAGAGGGACAATCTCATATATTTCATCTTGGTTAAAAAAGTCATAGCTTATCTCCTCGTAGTCCTTAGAAACGTTAATTACAAATGTATCATTACTCTCAGAATTGAGATCATGTAAAAATGACAAGAAACTTCATGAAAATACTGTAAATATAAATATAGATGCAAAGGAAATAATAGAAGAAAATATTATGAGAAAAGACACATTTCCTGGTCTCACTGTAGACCTGATAGCATCAAAAAAATAAAAGTTTTTTTGCCTGGAAATATATTTCCCGCATATCCCAAAAAATATTTTTAAAAGAATACTAATACATATATATAGCAATACTATGAGTAAAATAAATCAAATACTATAAGTTATTGAGAGAAAATATGATATACCAGATATAATACTAATACACAAAAATCATAAGCCAATAAGTGATACATAGATCAGATAATCTCTCGGTCAAAAGCGAGAAAAGAAAGAATTATCACTGAGAAGTCACTGTATATCAGAAACATATACTTTATAAAAAGGTGAGTATACCCCTATAAAGAGTACTACGAGCATTACCCCTAAAGATTTGAAAAATGAAAGAGAGTAAATACTAAAAAAATCATAATATCCCCTGAGTAGTTCTATAACGAATAAATTCAAAACAGATGCGAGTAAAAGGGCTACAGCGCAGATACAAAACAATACTGCGAGTGTATAAAAGAATATACGAGATTTTTTGAGTCAGAGAATAGAAAGCAGACCAATAGTATTTTTGAGTTTTTTATAAAAGGTCTCTAGTGAGAGAATCGTAATAAAAAAGGTCAGTATAAAGATAATAAGATTAAAGAAATTTATAAATAGATAGAGTCTATCTGTGATGTCTCCAATACTTTCATTTCTATCTTCCAGACTACGAATTCTGACGTTTTCAAAACGTATATCGTCTTTGAGTTTTTCTACTTTAGAGCTATCATACTCTGACAGAAACTTCATGTAAATCTCATAGTCTAGACGAGAGTTTGATGAGTTAAGTGAAGAATTAAACTCTGATAGTGGTAGGTATACTTTTTCAAAATTGGAGAAAAATCATATTGATCCCAGAGGTGTTTTATTTAATATTCATAAAACTTCATATGGTTTCTCGAATATATTGATGGTGCTCCCAAATGTATCATATAGCTCTTGGCTCACAATTATCGTGCCAGCAGGATTTATAATATTATAAGAAAATTCATCATATACTGGATAATTTTCATCTTTATATACTAGCTGTATAAGTGAAGGATTTCTATCACTATCAAATATAGTAGTGGAAACTTCTATAGTTTGGGATATATAAAAATCATCCTCATACTCTCCAAGGAAACTCTCATCTACTATATCAGAATCTGCAAATAAAACTACATCTCCCCCAAGAAGTGGTTTAACTTGATCACTCAAATAACTATTTACTGAAAGTATGATATTACTCGAAAGCATATAAGAGAATATACTGAGAAACATAGCTATAAAAATAAACAAAAGATAGCTCTTTCCACTGAGAAGAATAATTTTAAATATTTTCTGAAACATATTTTATAGCTTTATTTTTTGAAGTCATGACTTACTCACTTTATAAATTTTTTCTCAAAGTTTTGCTACTTCATCATCATGAGTAATAAGGATAATGGTATTTTTAATTTGCTCATGAAGCTTTAGAATTAAATCCATAATTATTCTTTTATTTTCTATATCTAGTGCTCCCGTAGGTTCATCTGCGAGTAGTAGCTGCGTCTTTCATACAAAAGCTCTGGCAATAGCAACCCTTTGAGACTCTCATCCACTGAGTGTATACACATACTTATCTATCTTATCAGCGAGTCATACGATTTCTAAAATTTCCTGCGTTTGAAAGTTTCTTTCCAGCCCGTTTATATCAATCACGAGGTCAATATTTTCTCTGACCGTAAGATTTTCAATAAGTTTAAAATTTTGAAATATATATGAAATATTCTTCCCTCGAAAACTTGTTACCTCACTATCTGAAAGGGATTCAATTTTTTGATCTCATAGCTCTATACTTCCAGAGTAATCTCTATCAATACCAGAAACTAAATTCAGAAAGGTTGATTTTCAACTTCAACTCGGTCCAATAATGCAGCTAAAACTTCCATCAGGAAATTGTATATCCATTGATCTGAATATATCTACTTTGGAATTATCTGAAGAAAAACTCTTTGAAAGATTTGTAATTTGTATCATATATTTATTTTGTAATAATATTTTCACTTTCTAAAAACTCATAAAGGTTATCCACTACTATATCATATCCCTCTGGGTTTGGATGAATCCTATCTGATAGATTATACCGAGCATATCATCAAACTCCCTCGAGAAAGTATTCAAGAAAATATATATCTTCTTTTTCTTGCGATATTTCTTCATACACATCCATAAAGTCAGCCCGATAACTGAGTCATAAATTGATGGGGATATCCATGCCTGCTAACACTATTTTTGCATCCGTTTGCTCATATAGTTCTATAATCTTAAGTATATTTTCTTTCATTTCCACTGTAGCTAATCCTCTGAGTCCATCATTTCCTCAAATTACCAAGAGTACTATATCAGGATTTTTATCCAGATATAAATCTGCCCTATCCAGGAGGTTTTTTGATGTATTTCCACTGACTCCTGCATTGATAACTTCATAATTATAGCTATTATCAGCAAGAGTACTCTCAAGTTTTGTTGGGTAATTTTCACTTTCACTTACTCAAAATCCTGCAGTCAAACTATCTCACAGAGCAAGTATTACTTGCTTTTCTCCTTGAGGTTTTGCTATATCTGTTGAGAGATTATTCTCCTGCTCTTGTGTAGAGCAAGATGATAATAAAAGTATCCCTAGAAGAACTATTATAATTTTTTTCATACTACCTTTTAAAATTTATTTTTTAAAATCAGGGATAAATATTGGAGTGATTTCTGAGTACTTTTTATAGTTTATATCTCACTCATATCTCCTCTCAAGCATCGCTGCTCATGATACATATCGAACTAAAATAGTAATCACTATCCATCCAATAAAGCTATAAATACTAAACTGAAAGGCTATGAGAGAAATACCTAACCAAAAAAGTGATTCTCCAAAATATTGTGGATAACGAGAATATTTTCTGAGTCAAAAAGTACATATTTCTCATTTCTTTTTTGTGGTCATAAACTGCGCGAGTTGCGTGTCTGCTACTACTTCATAGAGAAGTCATATTAGAGCTATAAGTCATCATGTAAGAGTCAGAAACACATTATTTTGAAACGGTCCAGTAAGAGCAATAAATATAGGAAATGCTACGAGACACATAAGAAGTCACTGCAGCATATATACCTGAAAAAAACTACGAGTGTAAAAATATTTCCACTGCTTTCTCCACCCCGCATATCTCTTATCCTCACCTGAGTGAGAAAATTTCTTTGATCCAATATGCAAAGTGAGACGAGCTCCCCAGATAGTCACCAACATGAGAATAATGAGAGCCGGAGTACTTATAGGTCAGCTCGGAAGCAAGAAAAGAGTCCAAGATATAAGCATAAATCAAAAGCCCCAAAAAATATCTGCAATAGAATTATCCTTTAAAAATATAGAAACTATATAAAGGGCTATATACGCAGCTAAGAGAATGAGGATAGTAGAAATAATCATTAGAGAACTTTGTTAATGTAATTCGAGAATAGATACATCGTGAGCGAAATCATGCTACACAGAAATACTCCCCAGCATATATCAACTATGGTAAATGCTACAGAATAATTTTTCAGAAATGTCAGATTTGTGAGGTCATACATCGCGTACATGAGTCCCCCCATAATAGCTCAATATCAAAGAGCTGAAGAAAGAGTGTTTACACTAGGATTCTTTGTAACAAATACCAGAACCATCAGAGCAATAACAGCCCAAGCCATGAGTCCAGCCCCAAGACGGATATCTATAGAACCATTGCTTACTGTGATAAGTGATCCAAATTCACGAATCGTAAATTGTTTCACAACCGTTCAGAGCCAAATATAATCTCCGATGAGAATAGTTCCAAATCCCACAAAGAAAGTAAGAATAAACTTCAGTATTTCCATAGAATAACTATTAAAAAATAATACATACTATCATAATACTTTACACATGTAATACAATTGTAAGATATTTAAAAATAAAGCTCTATATTTCAAGAGCTTTATGCAACATATTATTCTGATTCTATGAGACTATCTAAATCATTTTGAAACTCATCAAGTATTTCTTGCTGACCAGCCGAGCTATCACCTAGTTCTTGTTTTGCGGATCAACATGAAACGAGGATCAGAGCAAGACACATTATGAGTAGAGTATTTTTTATCATATTTTTTTATTATAAAATTATCTTCGTGGTGGTGGGCCATTTCATCCAGCACCTCCTCCAGGAACACTTTGCGTGTATTCACCATTGAGACATCTAGGTCCATATGGATACTCGTCTGTCATGAAATATACATATTCTCCATCAATAGTAATACCGTTACATGCATCTAGATCTCATGATCCATTGTATTCCCAGTCTGAAACATAGGTTCCATCCGGAATTGTATTATCTATAGCAACACTCTTTCCTCTGTAACTACATGAGCTTCCACTTCTCACTGTATCTATAAGAGAATAGCTTGCTGAGTACGTCCCATTTTTAGAATAGTAAATTGGAAATCCATCATTTGCGTATCATACATGTACTATATCTTCCCCTTCTAAATTATCAGTGAGTCATGGTCCTGCAGCGTGATAGTGGTACTCACCTGTTGGTTGTACATGAGCATGTTGATGATCCAGACCAAGGTCTGTCATATCTTGGATTGCTTCTATTTTATACTCTTCTCATGAGCTGCACTCAACCCTCTCAGCTGTTTCTAGTTCAAATTTTATACCATTGTATGCAACTCCTGACTCTCTCGCAAAGGACTCATTCCCTGTATAAGTTGGTGTGAGATCAAGCTCATAATTTTTATCTTGGGCAGTAATAGTATTTGGATTTCCAGAGTTTGGAAAGTCTCCTGTATCATGGTTTGGCAATGCGTTTGCGCTCATAGACCGAGTATCTCCAGAAATAGTTACTTCTACCTTTGTCCCATACTCACTATCATCTATTGTATACTCTCCTGTATAATCTCAGCTCACAGATATATCACTGTCATCGTTCTGAGAAAGAGTAAGATGTTCTATAAGTTCATCTAATATATACATCACTCTCTCATCTTCTTGATATTTTTCTTTATAATTATCTAGAATCATGAGAAAGGCATCTCTATATGATTCTCCTCTTATATCGATAATATCATCTATTTTTTCAGCTACTATTTCGATTTTTTCTTGCAGCTCAGTAGACGGAGTATAGGCAAAAACTCCACCTAAACACAGAAGTAAAATCCCCAAAGAAACCAATACTTTTTTCATAAGAAAAAAATTATAAAAATAAAAACCTGACTTCACTATATTCAAGCGAGAGTAAGAGTCATGTAAGAATACTACTTTTTTTGAGCATCTAGCACGTACTCCTCTAAAATCTCTTTAGCAGATACTTGCTCACTCGTAAGTCCAAGAGCTATAAGATCTGAATTTTCATATGGATCTATGCTGAGGTCATACATTTCCTCATCTCCATTATCAAATACTATGAGTTTATATCTCTGATCGCGAATAGTATATCAGCTGATTCTTTTATCTGCTACTTCTCCATATACGTACTGTCTTTGTGAAAAATCCTCACTACTCAATGAATCAACAAAACTCATAGAGTTATGTATAGATGTTGTCCCTGTATTTGCTATGTCAGCAATAGTTGCATAGATGTCCGTCGTATTAATGAGTGTAGTTTCTCTCTCACCATTTCTTTCTACTCCATATCCAGAGACAACCATAGGTACATTTATTCCTCACTGATATAAGCTTCCTTTTGCAGAATGTCTATCATATGGATATTGGGCCACCTGTCCTGGAGTCCCATTGTCTCCGATAAATATAATTACTGTCTGTGCTAACTCCTCTTCGGGGATTCCATCAAGCAAACGTCACATCTCTGTATCAAGTGATTCTAACATAGCCATATAATAATCCTCTGGCTTATCTTCTATGTCATCCTGTGTCCCTGAGAGATGATCCTGTGTGTGTAAATCTGATGGTGGTAAATGAAATGGACTATGAGGAGCGGTATATGCAACCCAGAGAAACCATGGATCTTGTTTATCTTCTACCCAATCTATAGCTAAATCTGTAATTTTTGTAGTAATATATTCACTACTTCTCGCAGTACTACCATTTTCTGTCAGTCTCCACTCTGAATAATCTTTCACCCCTCAGCTCAACATCCCAGCGTAGTATCCTACTCACATCTCTGATGGATGATCTGCATCGTTTCCGATATGCCATTTCCCAACAACTGCATGATCGTATGCATTATTGGTCATAGTATCGAGATATGATTGTATAGATGTTTCATCTGTAGAGAGATAATCATCAACAGCTAACATATTTGTGTGATATCCATACTTTCCTGTTATTATCGTTGATCGCGTTGGAGTACATGTCGGAGCAGACCAGAGATTCTCATATGTGAGCCCTGCATCCATCATAGATTCGAGATGTGGCATATTTGGTTTGGTGCTTCACTCGTTGTAACCTGGAGTAGCATCGAGTCACATGTCATCAGCTATGATAAGGAGGATATTTGGCCTCTCACTAGACGTGATTTTAATAGCATTCAGTAGGTAATCTAGTATATATAATACTCTTTCATCTCAAGCATATCTGACCTTGTATTCTTCCAGAGTATTTATAAAACTGCTTCTATATATTTCCCCATACTCATCTATAGTCTCTTGTATATTCATAGATACTATATCTATCTTTTCCTGCAGGTCCTCAGACGGAGTATAGGCAAATACTCCTGGCATAAATATCATAAACATCGAGAAAGCTATAAGTATATTTTTCATGGTAAATATATAATAAATAATAAATTCAGTATAAGAGAATGTAAGTAAGAGCCATATAAGAATCAAACAATACTTTTGACTATTTTCTATTTTTATACACAATAGATTAAATTATTTTTAAATTTGATTATCAAATATGCCAGAAGTAGATGATTACATAAATACAGAGGCTGTTAACGACGGACGAAAAACTCCACCTATGAGAGAGGAAGATGACTATATAAATACGGAAGCAATTAATGATGGAAGAAAGACTCCTTGAAAAGTAGCTCTTGAACAATTAGCTGGATGACTGGTATCAAAAAAGTTTCGACAAGAGATGGAAAAGGTACAATCTCAAATTGCTATGGCACATAGCGCTTTCCCACTAGCTATGGACCAAGTGCTTGCGTGACAAGCTAAAGTCATAGCATCATGATTAGAAGTACATAATACCGAGCCTCTAAGTTTTGAAAAACAAATGCGGCTCTCAGCTCTCGTTACGCAAGAAAGCTTAAGTAATATGGATAAAGATCTATTGCTCATTCAGCAAAAAATAGAAAAAGCATGACTCGAATATTGACTAAAAGCCCTGGGAGCAGATATACAAGCAATTCTTACACAGCCAGTATCTCAATGAGAACAATCAGATATTTTTACAGTAAGTAGCCTCATAAACAGATGGGTACAAAACTTTAAACTCTATACTTCTGGTTTATCTCAGATACCCTGAGAAGATCAATGAACTTTAGAACAAGTACAATGAAGAAATATAGTATCATATCTCAATAAACATGCTGATGCATGTGAAGAAATTCTTATCAATTATTACCACACAAGAAGTCAAGATACAAACTATTGAAATGATACACGTACTGCCATTCTCATTGAATGGATTGAAAAACATGCTCTCCTAAAACTCCATCAAAATAATGATATTGATCCTCTTATAGCAGATATTTCAAAAGAATTATCGTTAATGGGAATAAAGCTTTCTCAACCACTAAAATGAATCAAGGTAGAACATATTACAAAAATAGGTGATATATCAATACCTATGGATGTAATTAGTGTAGCCGATGCGTATGACGAAGTACATGTGAGATTACTAGAACTCTTTGAACAATGTAAAGGTGAAATAGATATATGTAATACAGGTGAGAGGAAATATTGGTATATTTTGGCACATGCGTGTATCAGTACCGAAAAACAGATAAATAAATGACTAGAAGAATGGAAGAAATCCCGTTATTAAAACTCCCTGAAAGGAGTTTTTTTATTGTTTGTATTTTCTATAAATATTAATTATAGTATAGCAAAACTAATATTCACTATG
>CALHAQ010000060.1 GCA_937931775.1 uncultured Candidatus Altimarinota bacterium
CAAAGGTTCTTTTAAAAGGTATAACTCTGTAATACATAGCTAAAAGTTATGAGATCTTGAGGTCATCTACATCTATTTTCATATCTGCAAGAGCGAGCATGATAAAATCTTTATTTTCTACTTTTTGAAGTGTATTAAGAGAAATTTTAGTAGCCGTTTTAATAGAAACTATACCATCACTGATAGTGAAATGAGATCCCTTTATACTCATTGTAGTCGCAGCTTTTGCACCATGCTTTTTTGCGTGAGTAATAAGCAGATCAATATCCAGATCAGAACCATGAGTCTTAGACATATCTCCAAGCCCTACTGGACCTGATCAGGCAAATATATCTTCAGCTCACGAGATTATCTCTTCCTTCTTGTTTTCTATTTTTTCCTCTACTTGTTTTAGACCTTTTTCTTCTGTACCACTTTTAGAACTAACTGGTGTATCTTGATTTTTTATACTTTCTACTTTAGGGAAAATAGGAATTTGAATTTCCTGATTTACTCATAATATTTTTAATAACCCAATACTAAAAGTTATAGATTCATCAAAGCTATTTTTAGCTTTCATAAGTGTATCTTGGAGAGTTTCCATAGTAAGAATAGCAGAGTTGATATTTTCACCCGCTTGCAGACGAGCAATGGATTTCCTTTGCAAAATAGAAAGTACTTCTTTAAAAAAGTTCTTCAGATTCTTTCATGATTTTTTTAAGCTCTCAAAATCATCTAAAATACTAACATCGAGAGAAGTAAGTTTTTCTATAAACTGATTCTTTTCATCCTCACTCGCGATACCAAGAGTTTCTATAATATGCTGAAAAGAAATATTATCATCACTAATAAGTTGTTCAAAAAGACTCACAGCATTTCTCATTCATCCTTCGGCATTTTTTACTATATATTCATAGCTCTCCTTATCTACTGAAATTCATTCCTTTTTTGCTATATACTCTAGTCGTCATTTTACTTCAGAATCTGAGAAATTTTTAAAATCATATCTCTGACATCTGGAAAGAATAGTATCTGGAACTTTATGAATCTCTGTAGTCGCTAAGATAAATTTTACATGTTCTGGTGGTTCTTCAAGTATCTTCAGAAGCGCATTAAATGCTCCTTTTGAAAGCATATGTACCTCATCTATAATATATATCTTATATTTTGTATTTGTTGGTCTGAATTGAGCTTTTTCAATAATTTCTCTAATATTATCTACCCCCGTATGACTTGCTGCATCTATTTCAATTACATCGATAAGTGAATCCTCAGCAAAGGCCTTACAGATATCACACGATAAATCTGGATCACCATCTTTTGGAGAGATGCAATTAATTGCTTTTGCAAATATTCTCGCTGTAGAAGTCTTCCCTGTCCCCCTTGGCCCTGTAAACATGTAAGCTCAAACTGTTTTATCTTTTGCTACAGCTGCTCTGAGAGTCGTCTTAATAAAATCCTGTCCTACTAAAGAGCTGAAATCCAGAGGTCTATATTTGAGGTATAATGCCATAGTTTTAGTTAAAAATAGTATTTATTTTCTTCTCTAAACATACTCAATCTTGCTCAAAAAGCAAAGTATGAATACCAGTTGATTCCACTGCGTCAATATGAGCCTTATTATCATCTATGAAAAGTATATCTTGTGGCTGAACCTTATATACTTGCATTACATATTCTATATTTTCTCTTTTACTTCCATCATCATAAGCTAGTAATTCCATAAAATACTGTCACATATCTAACCTTGTAAATATTTCTTTCAAACTTTGTTTTGGAAGTGACGTGTTTGTAAAGAACATATAGTCTCGATAGTTGTTTTGTATAAATTCAAAAGTTTGAGGAATCAGAGGCACTTGAGACTCTAATGCTGCCAACTGCGTATTTATATCATCTAAAACGAGCTGTTTATCAAAAGCTTGAATCTCATAAATTTTATCTAATAATACCAGCCTATTTAATCATCTTCTAAATATTTCTGGTACTCCGTTTAGATTATACAGATTATGATTTTTAAGAATATTAAGAATAATCCCCTCTTTTGATATACCTGACTGGGTAATTACCCCATCAACATCAAATATAATAGCTTTTTTCATAATATCTTAGGTAAAGAAATAGAGTGACAAAGCTGTAAACATAATTCATATACTTTTACTCACACTTATTTTTTCTCTATAAACAATAGCTGCAAGGATAATGGGAATAAATGGAGAATAGGATTGTATTTTATAAGAGATTCATAAATCTCACATATTATAAACTTGAAAAAGAAAGTAAAAATATATAAAGAAAAATACTGATTGAAATATATTCATAGTAAAGATTTCTTTCATATACTTTTTATTTAGTTTTATATGTTTATATCCAAATATACCTGCTGTAATAAAAGCGCTCGAAAAGGCAATAAGTAAAAGTGTAGGTACGTGATGTAATTCAAGTGATAAAAGTTTTGTAATAGTATGTCAGAAAACAAGACAAATAATTCAGAGTATTAAAAAAAATATTCATTTTTTGATATCCAAATTTGTATGTCCTTGTTTTTCAAATAGTAAAGACATCGCAAATACTCACAGTATAAACCCTAACACTTCTCTGCTAGTTATTACATCTCCAAAAAATAATATTCCAATAAAGAGTAAAATAAATGAAGAAGAAAGTCTTACGCTAATAAAATAAGTAGAGGTTGGCAGATACCTCAACGCATTCATCATAACAAATGAATATCAATAAAACTGAATTCCCCAAAGAATACATAACAAAATATTTAAATATCCTATTTCCCTGAGTGATACAAATCATTGAAAAAATGCAAGGAGTATAGAAATACACAGCATTATAGAATAAAGAATAAGTGTTGAAAACTCAACATTATATTTTCGTTGGGCAAATATTTTATTAATAAATGCTACAATACCTATTGATAGGGTAACTAAGAGAGTTAATGCAAGCCAATATTCCTGCATAATTAGTATCCTTTATTGAAATCTATTTTACATATGAGTTCTTCATTTTTTATGAATCTCAAATAATTTTCTTTAAATATCTTGAGGATATCATCATTATTTTCTGCATAACCTGAAACATGTGGAGTGATATATACATTTTCCAGATTCCATAGCTGTGAATCTTTTGGAAGGGGTTCAGTTTGGAATACATCCAACACTGCTCAAGCAATAGTTTTATTCTTAATAGCTGAAATAATATCTTCTTCTACTACATTTGCTCATCTTCAAACACTGATAAAAACGGCTGAGTTTTTCATAGAATCAAATACTTTCTCATTAATAATTCACTGAGTATCTTTAGTATTTGGAAGTACGGATATAACATAATCACATTCTCAAAGAAAATCCTCTATATTATTTTTCGTATACATTTTATCAAAGTGCTTTTTAGGTGCATCCGACGATCCGTATCATAATACCCTCATACCAAAGGCTGAAGACACCTTTCCTATATGTCCTCCTATAGATCCTGTACCCATAATTCAAATAGTCATATCTGCAAGTGATGGGTATGATTTCTGGTCCCAAAAAGTATTTTTTTGATTTTCTATATTTCACAGAATATTTT
>CALHAQ010000061.1 GCA_937931775.1 uncultured Candidatus Altimarinota bacterium
ATGGCTACAGAGTATTTAGAAAATCAGCTCTTTCGAAAATACACCTCACAGCAGATTCTATGGCATACGCGTCAGAACTCATAGAGCAGATAATGAAGCAGGCTATTCCCCACGCAGAGATACCAGTGAATATTATTTACACTGATTATAGCCTCTCAAAATGACAAAGGTCTAGTAACGCTATCTTCATTGCCTTCCACACTATCTGGACAAAGTTTTTTAGGTAGATATTAAATTCATATTAAATATTTCAGCTATTTTAAGCCAAAATTATTGATTTTACAAATAAAATAAATAGTTTTAAAAGATGTTTATACTTTTGAAACTATTTTTTATTGTCTGTATTTTTTTCCTGACTCCTCGAGTTTATGGTTTTTTTGAAATTGCTGAAGTATTTCCGAATACTCTAGATGATAAGAATTTAGAGTATGTTACTTTGAAAAATATTTCTGAGAGTGAAAAATCTCTTTCCGGATATACCCTTGCTGACAAGAGTAAGAGTTATACTTTCATTGAAGATTTACTAGTACAACCATGAGAGAGATATATAGCCTATAGGACGCAAACAAAAATTATACTCAATAATACAAATGAGCAGCTTACTCTCTTAAATCCAGAGTGAGAACTAATAGATGAAGTAGAATATGAAACATCTATAAAAGGGGAATTTCTAACTTTTGAGGACCTCATGGATGACAGTCAAGACGTGAGTATTATTTCAGAAGAGAGTTATATTTCGTGAGAAATATTCATCAGTGATGAAGTAGATGTTTGAGAAAATATTTCAGAAGAAAAGATTGATATGGTATGAAGTACTTCGGAAGAAGAGAGAGAAGTATTACTAGCTCCAGATGTAATATTTTCACTGCAAAGACCAAGCTACATCACTCAGTCCTGATCAACAAATATATATGTATGTGATAGTGAAAAAGATGAGTGTAAGGTAAATTTTGATCTCAGAGAGAGCTTTACAGAGGAGTTTCCTAAGAGAGACTATAAATGCTATAATGATTTTTGAATTTGAGAAAATACTGGACAAGAAAGAAGATGTAATCCAAATACTGTTGTATTTCCAAAATGAATATTTGAAGTCAGTTTTAAAATTGCCCACGAAGACGATGTATCTATATTTTCTCAGAAGAATATCACAGTTCACAATATTCCTCTTCCTGCTACTATTTCATCACAAAGTATTTGAACCAGTAATTCTATTCATGAAGTTTCTGTAAATGATGAAATAGAAGACAAGAAAATAGCAAAAATTTATATTAGAAAACCAAGAATTATAGTTCAAAGTGGTCTCGTGGGAGCAGGAAGATATTTCTCCTGTGAAAAAATAGAATGCTCCATTAATTTAGACTATAAGAAACAACATAAAGATGAAGTGTGTAGATGGGACTTTGCAGATGCTGCATTAGGAAGTCCCACAACATATAGAAGATGTAATCCATGATATGTTACACTTCCTGAGTGAATACATGAGCTTTCTCTGCGAGTATACGAAAAAGATAATGAAGTGAATCAAAGGACTCTCAAATTTTACATATATAATAGGAAAGACAAATTGCAGCCTGCTTCTCCTACAAAGGAGAAGGAATTCAGGGATGAGGGTGATGAGAATCTAGAGGAAAATCGAAAGGAAGAAATTGGAATTGTATCTCTAAGTATGAACGTACAATGAAAAATAAGTAAAGAAAAAACTCTAGAATGAAATACTCTTATATGCAGAGATGTAGAAAAATGCTATGTAAATTTTCAGTGAGTTATAGAGTGATGAGATGGTGTGAGAGAATATACTTGGAAACTTAACGGAGAAGTATTTTCTGAGAAGCTCAATCCAGCTGGTATTTGGGTGAAATGAGAATGAGATCATGAAATTATTTTCCAGGTATGAGAAATACAGCAAGTCTTCAAAGTACAAATAATAGAAAAAGATATAGATCTCCTCTCTTCCAAATGAGAAGAGAGTCAGAGTTGACAGAGTGAAAATGATAATATCAATAAAATAGATTTTACTCAAAATTTTCTCCCTCTTAAGTATGATGGACTTCGAATATCATGAAAAGCTCCTGAGTGATCTACAATAGAAGTATCATACGGATCATGAAATCTGCTCAAATGATCAGTAGACTCAAAAGGGAAGTATAGAATAGTTTCAAAAGATTTTACCCCCTGAGAATATACTTTCCAGACAAAAATTATTCTAGAGTCCTGAGAAGAAGTATTTATTCAAGATTCTTGAATTACTGAAATTTTTTCAGAAGACCGAGCTTTTTGGTTTCAAACAAAAAAGAAATCTTCGAGAAGAACAACTGGATCAAAAACAACTACATGAAAAACACCAACACTTATAGTAAAATCTCCCAGTGTTTTATCAAAAACAGAAATACAAGATATCTCCCTAGGTATGAAAATATTCTTAGTGATAGTGGTATGCTTTGCTGGAATGTTTGGAGCACTTCATCTTGCTCTACAGCATATTCAAGTATACACACCAGGTGTTCTATGAATATACACTCTAAGATATTGAGTAAAACAAAAAGTTTGTCTGATATTATAAAGAGAAATTTTTCAATTCCAGCGTATTTGCGCATTTACTTTTCTCTCCACCTGACTATACTAAAGCTCAAATTTAACAGCTAAAATGAAAAGAGAGAAATGGATTTAAATAAAATCAGGAATTTTTGTATTATTGCGCATATCGATCATGGAAAATCTACTCTCGCAGATAGACTGCTCGAGATAACGGGGACTATCAGTAAACGTGATATGAAACATGGGCAGATGCTCGATACGATGGAGCTCGAACAAGAGCGAGGAATCACTATCAAACTCCAACCAGTACGAATGAACTGGAAATGACATGAATATAATATCATCGATACTCCGGGACATGTGGATTTTCAATATGAGGTATCTCGATCTCTGGCATCAGTAGAGTGATGTCTTCTTGTAGTTGACGCGTCTCAAGGAATAGAAGCTCAAACACTTTCAAATGTATATCTTGCGATAGAAAATGATCTTGAGATCATTCCAGTACTCAATAAAATAGATCTCCCAGCTGCTGATCCTGAGAGAGTCAGTGAAGAAATAATAAACCTACTTGGTTGCGACAAGGCAGATATTATTCCAGTATCTGCAAAGACAGGAGAAAATGTTGAATCGATACTTGATGCTGTTATGGAGAGGATTCCAGAACCTATAGTATATGAGGGAAATGATGATGTGGAGAAACAAGAGCTCAAAGCTCTCGTATTTGATAGCCAATACGATTCATATAGAGGAGTTGTATCCTACGTAAAAGTATTCTCAGGACAGATTAAAAAGTGAGATACACTTCATTTTCTCAACACAGGAAAAAAGATAGAAGCTCTCGATGTAGGATATTTTGCACCGAGTTATACCAGTAGTCCTGTTATAGATAACGGCTCTGTTGGATATGTGGTAACGGGCCTCAAATCTATTCGTGATGCAAAGGTCTGAGATACACTCTGGAAACCAGAAAATGTTTCAGGGCCAAAAGATAAACCAGAAGATGCGACAGCTATTGAGTGATTCAAAACAGTCACTCCATTTATCTACGCAGGGGTATTCCCGATGGCTACAGATGAGTATCCAGGTCTCGCAGACGCAATGGAAAAACTGGTACTCAACGACTCAGCGCTTCAAACAGAATCAGAGGCCTCAACAGCACTTGGACAATGATTCCGTTGCGGATTCCTCGGTCTACTGCATCTCGATATTGTAAAAGAAAGGCTCTTCAGAGAGTTTAATATGGACGTCATAATGACAGCTCCACAGGTGACCTATCACGTGCGAATGTATGGAGACAAGATGTCAGAATATTCTCGGCTTCTCCCAGAGCTTATACAGCATGAAGGGAAAACTAAAACGATGATAAAAGTATCCAATCCAGAGGACCTTCCACCAAGAGAGACCTGCGAAACGATAGCTGAACCAATAGCAAAAATCGAGATCATTACCCCAAAGGACTATGTAGGAGCGCTCATGACACTGTGCCAAGAGCGAAGAGGGATATTCAAGAATCAGCAGTTCATCGATGTGACCCGCACGATGCTCACCTATGAGCTTCCAATGAGTGAACTTATCTGAGACTTTTACGATGAGATGAAATCTCTCTCAAGCTGATACGGTTCTCTGAACTATGAATTCATAAAATACAGTGAAGACGATCTTGTAAAACTTGATATCCTCATAGCAGGAGAGAGAGTCGCAGCACTCTCACTCATGTGTCACCGAGAGCAAGCTAGATTTATCGGAGGAAAGATAGTCAAAAATCTCAAAGAGGTTGTCCCAAGAGCTCAGTTCTCAATACCTATCCAAGCATCTATCTGAGCCTCAGTCGTTGCCCGAGAAACTCTCTCAGCATACCGTAAAGACGTTACAGCTGGACTCTACGGTTGAGATGTATCTCGAAAGAACAAACTCCTCGATAAACAGAAGAAAGGTAAAAAGAAAATGAAACAATTCGGAAAGGTAAGTCTACCAAGTGAAGCCTTTGTTAATTTATTGAAGAAATAATTATGAATTTAGATATTTTTACTGTACTTGGAACGTTAATATTTTCATGAGTAATATCATGGTTTGTTGCAAAAGGAACCATTAAGATGGAAAAAAATAAAATAAATAGAGACTTTTCACTATTACTTATAGAGAAAAGATTAGAATATTATCCATCTTTGTGGGAGTTGGTTTCTGATGTTTATTGATTTAAAAAAATTAAGAAACTAGAAAAAGATAAAAAAATAAAAGATATTTTAGATAAAAATCTTTATTGAATAAGACCAAAACTCAGGGAGTGGAGAAAGAAATATGGAATATATCTTTCAAAAACTAAGAGAACTTATTCTATGATAACTATTGAGTCCGAAATAGAAGTTGTAGAAATATCTTCTTTAGCTGCTTTTCAAAAATTAGAAGATGCTTTGTTTTTGGATAAAAAATATAAAAATTATGATAATGATAAGATTTTAAAGATTGATAAATATCGAAATATACTTATAAATTGTATACAATCAGATATATGAATATTAGAAAATTCTGAGAACAAGTTAAGAAATATTATATAAATAAAGTTTGTATGGGGTTCACTTCGGTGATTCCCTCCAATAAGGGGTTTTCTTAAGTGAATCCTATATAGATTTTATTAAAAAGAAAACATGAAAAAAATAACAGTAATACAACCAAGTCTGAAGTAATAAAAAATGATACTTATGCATCATTTTTATTATTTTTATTGAGTGTTCGTTTTTGAAGAGGATTCAGGAATCTAGTATCCAGTCTTATAGGAAGAGTATTGAGTTTTTTGAGTAAGTGAAGAGACATATCGTCAGTTGCTGTAATATTTCCTCATAGGATAGTTATGTTTTTAAAAGCTGCCTCTACACTTGCTACGCTTCAATCTTTTATGTCATCAATTATATTTTGAAGAGTCATAGTTCCTACATAGTTTTCTTGTCCATTATTTCATTGAAATAGAATATGGTTTTCTTTACTGTGATCAAGACTACCATATGTGAAATTTATATCTTCTAAGGTCTGCCTAAAAGCCTCATATGCGAGACCTGTATGATATCTAGTAGCTATTTGGTCACTCGTTTGTCATCCACTGATTTCATCTTCTGTAATTATGAGTTCATCTAACTCAGTATGATACTCAGCTCTTATAAATCATGTAGGTTTATTGAAATCTCTATTTCGCGCATATACTTTAGACCCTCATTTTTTATATTGATGAAAGTCGAGAGTTATATCTACAATGCTTCCATTTCTTGTTTTCCTTACATCTAAATCAAGATCTTTAAAGTCAAATTTTATTGTTTCAGATGATTCTTCAGGTGCAAGTATATCACCTACATCATCCTCAGTATTATCTACAAGAGCTGATATAATTGGAGAATGTATATCCTGATCTTGCTGATTAGCTCAACTGTTAGCAGCGTTTTGTGATCCAATTCCTGTCATGATATCTCTTTAGAGAGTAAAAATAACTATAATCTATGTAATATAGTACTATATTGTGTAAAATCTTGCAAATATACACGCTTTTTATAAGCTAGTAATAAGACATAGAAGAGATATTTATTAATGAAAAATTATGAAAAAAATAACAGTAATACAATCGAGTCTGAGAGAGGGAAGTAATACAGCAGTGGTTTGTAGAGCATTCGCTGAGAAATGTGATGCTCTGGGTTTGCATGTACACTATATAGATTTGAAAGATGTGAAGATGGATCTGTGTGATGCAAGACCTCTGGAGAAATACTCTGAAGATATTCAGAATGTATATAAGATTATGGATGAGAGTGAAGCTGTAGTATTTGGTATGCCAGTATATCAGTATTCTATGAGCTGAGTCCTCAAAAACTTTATAGATATTTGTGGGTGAGCTCTTGCAGCAAAACCTATTGGAGCAATCGTGAATGCTGGTGGACCAAACTGCTATATGGCAAGTAGGGACCTGTTTGATTGCCTCTATTATGAATACGCATGTACAAACCTAGCTCCAACTCCATATACTTGGTCTATGGATTTCAAGGACTGAGAAATTGTAAATGAGAAAGTTACGAGTAAACTCGAGGAGTTAGCAGGGAAAATATTAATATTATAAGATATTATGAGCTCAGAGATTGTATGATTTTGATCTATTATTCTCACTATTCTCATTTGGGGAACGTGGCTCATTTTTAGTCGAAACGCTTCGAAGAAACTAGCAAATCCCTTCTTTGAAAATCTGCTTATTACTCTGTGAGCACTGATATGTAATATCCTTATATTTCTTGGGTACTATTTGTATTCAGGGGAAAGTTTTGATGTGAGTTTACTCTTGTTTCCATTTTTAAGTTGAATACTTTGGGCCTTTGCAGGTCTTTTTGCTTTTATTTCTATTTCTAAAATAGGAGTAGGAAAAGCTATGAGTATCTGGGCTCCATGCTGAATGATTGTGAGTTTTCTATGGGGAGTGTTATATTATAATGAATTTTCTGGAAATACTCTCTTTGCAGCTCTTGCAATAGCAATTATTGTGATAGGAGTTATTTCAGTAATACGCATTAGAAACTCTGGTGACACAAAAAAACTTGTGATATCAGGAGCATTTTTTGCATTTCTTTCAAGTCTCATATGGGGAGGAACATACCTCGTACCACTCAAAGAGTTGTCATCTCAAATATCTCCTTTTATTACTCTATTACCACTTAGTATTGGTATGCTAGTATGAGCTCTGGGAATTTTTATAGTAAAAAATAAGACCCCACTCTCGCAGCTTAAAGATCACCAGCTCAATCTTCCAATTCTCTTCTCTTGATTTATGTGGTCAGTAGGGAATTTCTTTGCTCTTATTGCCGTTATCTCTATAGGTATAGGAAAAGCATATCCTATGGCTGAACTGTGTTGAATCGTAAATGCGCTTTTTGCGATATTTGTACTCAAAGAGATTACAGATAAAAAGAAAATATATTTGTTTCTCTCGGCAACTATCGTATCATTTGCAGGAGCAATTTGGCTTTCAATACTAAAAATATAAATATGCCACATTTTACTGATAATGTCCTGTATAAAACTCGTCAGCATATCTTGATATTGATATCAAAGATTTTAAGATGGCTCGTGCCATATATTGCTGGAGTAATAATCAGCTGAATGTTTCTTTTTCCAGACTGGAGTGGCCTATCTCAGAGTATTTGGATAGTACTGTGAGCAATAGTAATTATCTCATATGAGTATTTCCTCTGGATGAAATCATATCTGCTTATTACGAATGAAAAACTCGTAAAAAAAGTTCGAAACGGCCTATTTTCAAAATTTCATATGGCTATTCATTATGACAATATTAGAGATGTAGCATTTTCAAAAAATAATATTCTACACTATATATTTAGAAGTGGAACACTCTTTGCTCGTAGTAGCGCTGCAGCTGTTGGAGACTTTGGAGCTAACTGGACTCCAAGAATCGAAAAAGTTTATAAAATCGTAAACTATATCCACCACCTGAGTCCAGAAAAGAGAAAAGATCTTAAACATATCGATACTCTGATAGATTCGATGGTCCCAGGGAAGGATATATGAAATAATACTGGGGAAGAAACTCCCACTCAGGCAAAAGAGAAAGAGAGACAAATACTTTTAAATATTCAGTGAATAAAAGAGTGCGTTGAAATCACAGATGCAGATAGAAGATATATATTTGAACAGGAAGAAGACAGGAACCATGGAGTATATGAGTGCCTGAGAAGACAAGTAGTCTTTGCAGTGACGCATGACTCTACATTTCGTCAGCCAGATGAAGCAATAGTGATGAAGGCTGGAGAAAAAGTGGTATTTCCAGTAATAGAGTTTCATGAAATAAAACGCAAAAAAGTATCATCGAGTTCACCAGGGGTGAACATACATGAATATCTCCTTCCAAAGTTTAAGAATATCTGAGAGTACGATGCGACACTTCTTATTTGATTTGATATATAAAATAATGATACGAATTATAAAGTGGATTTTTGGATGGGAGACTCAAAAAACGATTAATAAAAAGGTATGCAAAGAGATTGTCTGCTTTGTAAAAAAAGCAAAAGAACTCTCGAGCAAACAGCAGGTAGTCGAATATGATAAGATCTATCATCATACACTTAAGAAACTCTGATATGAAGGAACTTTTTGAGAGATTCTCAAACAAAAACCAAGGGAAATAAAAGACTTAAATGAGATCTGGGAACTCCATAAATTTCGTAATACTATTGTCCATGAGCTCAGAGATATGGATGAGAGGTTTATTCTCAAACAGTCTACTAAATATCGGAAAGTTGTAGAGGTATTTGTGAAAAGAGTGACGAAGTAATTTATATATCACGTGGTTCTCTATTGAAGGCATATGTATATATGTCTTTTTTTGGTTGAATAACATCTATACTCTCACAATGTATGCTGTCTATAGATAGTAGCTCTGGAAGTCGTATGTCTTTAGCATTGATAGCGATCATAATTCACACTCTTGTAAGACTTTCTAGGATGATAGTTTGAGCTAAATCTACATATAAATGACGTACTTCTATGAGTTCAGGTGCAATAAGGTCTTCTAAAAGTGGTACGCGTAAATCATTTACGATAATCATGAGAGATGGAATATCTAAACGGTCAGCCATATTAAATATAGCACTTCATCATATTCGTACAAGCTTAGGATAAGAAATATCTAATGATTCATCAATCAGTGTTCATTTGATAGCAGTAATTTTATCCTTGTATTCTTGGGGTATATCTGTACAGATAAGAGTCAATCATGGAGTTTTACATAAATCTATAAATTCTTTCTCATCCATATCTTGATGACACACAATGGTTCCACGTATTACATTATTATTTTTTAATTTTTCACTTGAATATGCTTCAATCTTAAACTTTCCAGTTTCTTTGTCTACACTACATATATCTCATTCTTCACAATATATTTTAGGTGGTGATTTTCTATTAAATAAGTGAGTAAATCATATTTTATCCATGCATTCATGAAGTGCGTCGATATCTTCCTGAGTGATATTACGCATTCTTAATCCATGTCATCCTATATGATTTGTCTCCATTTCTAGAATTTTCTTTGATACAGAATCAATAACGAGTGTTATAGTGTTGGCAAAAATATCAAACTGCCTCAGTGAAAAAATTCTTATTTTTCAGCTCTGTAATTTATGAGCATAAGTAGGGTTTTCATGGATGCAATTCCCAGATAAATCTGATTCCTCCTCTAAATGATGAGCTGTTGTTAGTTCTTTAAGTTCGTAATTTTTATATTTATAAGCTAATTTTGCTGGAGTTACAACCTGTACCGGTGGTACTTGTGAGAGTATACTATGTCTTTGAAGTAAAATTTCTCTCACTTTACTATTAGTTGATGAACTAATTTCAGCAAAACTATTAGCAGATTCTTCTACCAGTGATTTAAAATCGTATCTTAGATGTGCTTGTAATTCTAAAAAACGTTCTTCTTGTGAATTTCATGTTCATGAATTTTTTTGTGTTCCTTTTTGGCAATAACCGAGAGAAGACCGAATAAGAGCGATGATTCACTCGAGTATTTTAGGTGATTTAGTGACTTTCAGGGAGAATCAATTTATATCATTCAGTATATTTATGTACCCTGGATAGCTATCATTTCAATACAAAAAATCTGAAAGAGTAAATTTTGTTATGCGACCAGATAGGTGAAGTGAATATTCTCTATCAGGAACCTTAGGAGTATTCGTGTTATTTGAGTCATTAATATCCATAAATTAAGCTTTTACACTTTCACTTACTGAGATTTTTTCTATGTTTGCGAGAGCTTTGATAGAGTTTTTGATGGCAAATATGTCTTCATTTTTCTTTATTTTAGAGATGATTTTGAGATGTACCTGTTTTCCGTCCTCTTTGATATGTTTTGATATTACACTGAGAGGGAGCTTTTTGATTTGTTTATATACTTTTTTTGTTTCTCCATTTTTTTGTGAAAAGTATACGTCTATAGTACAGAATCTACTTGCGATTAGGAAACGTTTTTTGAATTCTGTTATAAGTATGAGATCAATGAGAATGATCGCAGTTGCAACAAATGCAGCAAAGTATAGACCAGCACCAATAACCAGACCAATCGCAGCTGTGACCCATATATTGGCAGCTGTAGTTAGCCCCCGAGTATCAACTCAGAGTTTAATAATAGCACCAGCCCCTAGGAATCAGATCCCTGATACTACTTGCGCTGCTATTCTCCCTGGATCATTGATGTTTGAGTTATACATTTCTGGTACAAGTATTGATAATATCATCAAAAGACATGATCCTACTCAAATAAGTACATGTGTTCGTATTCCTGCTGGTTGATGTTTAAATTCTCTCTCTAGACCGAGCAGAAACGCTATAATAAGCGTCACAAGGAGCCTAAGAAGTATTTCACTGTTTGGTATGATATCCATAGCTATATTTAGTTATAATTCTGCTTAGTATAATAGTATCACACTCTCCTCTAAAAAGCCAAAAAACGCTATAAAAAAGTTTTGACTTGAAGGAGCATTTTTATATACTCATCAGGCTTTTAGAGATAGAGGCACATTTTTTCAGTATTTTTGCCAAGGCAAAAATATCATGCGGTGCCCGTAGTTCAGTTGGTTAGAACGCCAGGTTGTGATTCTGGAGGTCGAGGGTTCGAGACCCTTCGGGCACCCCATATATTCTTGAAAATTTTATAGTGGAAATTTATTTCAAATTTTTACTACCTAATTTTTAAGAGAAATTCTCGGGATTACAGTATTTAAGGAAGACGAAAGCCCTTTTGATTATACTCATATCTGAGGCCACGGGCCTGAAGTGATTGCGCTCACTTAGTAAGGATTTCACTATTTTATTTTTTAATGTGTATGTTTATGACAGCAAAAGCTGACATGACTCTTTTTCAAGAGTTATTCGAAAAATCACCAGAAATACAATACCCGAAAGAAGGGGAGGTAATATCTGGTACGATTGAAAAAATCGAAAAGAAAAACATTCTTGTGAATGTAAACAACCAGTTTACAGGTCTGGTTATATCTAAGGAACTTGGTAATAGTGTTGATTTTGACGCACTTGAAGCAGGACAACCAATTGATGTAATGGTTCTTGGTGATAGTGTTGAGAGAGGTTTACTTATTCTTTCACTTAAGAGAGCTAACCAAATTAAGTCACTCAACACTCTTACTTCTAACTTCGACACAGGTGAGGTTATGACTGTGAGAGCGTCTGAAGCTAATAAAGGTGGACTGCTTGTTGATATTGATGGACTGAAAGGTTTTATCCCAGTATCACAACTGACTCCACTTCACTATCCTCGCGTGGAAGGAGCTGATCCAGAAAAAATTCTTGAACATCTCAATGGTCTTCTTACTGTTGATTTCAAGGTTCGAGTTATCAATGTAGATGATGGAGGAAAGAAAATCATCTTCTCTGAAAAAGCTGCAATGGAAGAACAAAGAACAAAAGCTCTAGAAACTCTCAAGCAAGGAGATATCGTTGAATGAGTTGTATCAGGTATACTCTCATATGGTCTCTTCGTTACATTTGACGGTCTAGAAGGACTCGTTCATGTTTCTGAAATCGACTGGGGTCATGTTAATAATCCTGGGAAATTTGCAAAAGTTGGGATGAAAGTGAAAGTTAAGGTTATCGGTCTGGATACGGAAAAAATCTCACTCTCTATTAAGCAACTTAAGGATAACCCTTGGGATGTATTGGCTAAGAAAGTGAAAACAGGTGATACTATTAAAGCTCCTATTTCTAGAATTTCTCAATTTGGGGCATTCATGGATCTAGATGGAGGTATCCAAGGACTTATTCATCTTTCTGAAATATCTCATGGTGTAGTAAAAGACATCAGAGAACATGTGAAAGTTGGTGAGGAAATAACGGCAAAGATTATTAATTTTGAACCAAATAAGAAAAGAATAGGTCTTTCACTTAAGGCTCTTACTCCTGCTCCAGAAGGAGTAAAGGAAGATATTAAACCTAAAGTTAAGGAAGGTCCTAGTGAAGAAGATAAAATAGATGCTGAAGTTGCTCCAAAAAAGCCGGCAGCAAAAAAAGCTCCAGCTAAAAAAGTTGAAGCGAAGCAAGAAACAAAATAATCCCGAGATTATTATTGGGAATCTCTATATTTAGAGAACAGTAATAATCCATTTAAAGTCTTTGTTTAAAGACTTGTATATTTAATAAAACTATATCATGGATAAAAAAATGCTAACAGAAATGTTTGATAACCTCTTACATATCTGAAATAAAACAAACTATTGGAACCCACAAATGAAATCATATATTCATGGTTCTAGTAATGGTGTACATATTATAGATCTTACTCAAACTATCACTCAATTAGATAGTGTAGTACAATCATTGGCTCAATATAAAGCTGATGGAAAGAAAATTCTTTTCGTTGCTACAAAGCTCCAAGCAAGAGATGCTTTTGCAAAAGTTGCTATTGATTCTGGAAACTTCTATGTTACTGAAAAATGGGTACCTGGTCTTCTTACAAACTTTAAGACTATTAAAAAGAGAATTTCTACATATCTACAACTTCTTAGAGACTCTCAAGGAACAGGTTTTGATATGCTTACTAAAAAAGAAAGAGCAGGGAAAATGCTGGAACTTGAAAAACTCGATAAAGCATTTAAGTGAGTAAAAGAAATGAAGAAAACTCCAGATGTAATATTTGTAGTTGATGGAATCTTTGAAGGACAAGCTACAAAAGAAGCAAAATCTCTTGGGCTTCCATGCTTTGCAATTGCAAATACTAATGGTAATCCCTATGATGTTACAGGAGCAATTCCTGCTAATACAAATTCTGTAAAATCACTTGATTACTTAGCTGCTGCTATTTCTGAGGGGATGAAAAAAGCTCCAGTCAAGAAAACACAGGCTCCTAAGAAAGCAATTGAAAAAAAGGCTCCTACTACTGTCGAAGCAAAAACTCCGTCTACTGTAGAAGAAAAAAAAGAAGTAAAACCAGCCGCTAAAAAAGCTCCAGCTGCAAAAACTGTAGCTAAAAAAACTGAAGAGAAAAAACCAGCTGCTAAAAAAGCTCCAGCTGCTAAAAAGACTGAGGAAAAATAATATAGATTTCCCTGGAAATTTTTATATAATATCTGAGTATATTTACTTTTTTACAATTTTAGTATCATGGCAAAAACAGCAAAAAAGACTACTGCAAAAAAAGCAGCAGCAAAATCTACAGACTTTTTAGAGAATGCTAATATAGTACACGCTCTGAGTTATTTTCCTTATTTTATTGGAGCTGCAGCAATGTATTTCCTTTGAAAAAGTGATAAAAAAGCTGCGATGCACCATATTAAATACTCTGCTCTTATGGCTGGTGCAGTAATCATTCTATCCTTTGTTCTCAATGGATTTTTTACTCAAATCTTAGTTCTTGCTTATTTTGCTGTTAGTGCATATTTTGCATGGAAAGCATATAATGGTGAAGAAGTTCATGTAGAAATCCTTGATACAATTGAGGATAAGATTTCTGAAAAAGTTAAAAAATAATTAGATTTTGCACAAACTTATTCTTTTGCTTTAAGCGAAAGAATACAGTTTTATTATAATTTAAAAAAAATACGCTATGGCTGTTACAATGGAATTAATAAAAGAGCTGAGAGCTCGAACAGGTATTGGTATGATGGAGTGTAAAAAAGCTCTTGAAGCTACCAACGGTGATATAGAAGCAGCTATTGAAGAGCTTAGGAAAAAAGGTCTTGCTAAGGCTGCGAAAAAAGCAGATAGAGATGCTCTTGAGGGAGGAATCAAGATTATTTCAGATGATGAGAATGCATATGTTGTATCTGTATCATGTGAAACAGATTTTCTTGCAATTTCTGATAAATTTAAAGCAATGCTTGAAGTAATGGCTCAACACCTAAAAGATAATGGAGTTGAATCTAAAGATGCTGCTCAGAATTTATTAGAATCTGATTATGCTCTTGAAATGGGAGAAAACCTCCAAATAAAAGATTATGAAGTAATAAATGGATGAAGTGTTGCGAGTTATGTTCATTCAAATGCAAAACTTGCTGCTGTTGTAGTAGCAAATCCTGGATGAGATACTGTGAAACTTCAACAAGTTGCAATGCATGTGACTGCAGCAAATCCTGAGTATCTTTCACCAGAAGAAATTTCTGAAGATGTCGTTGAAAAAGAGAAACAAATTCAGCTTGATATTATGAAAAATGATGAAAATATGGGTAAAAAATCTGATGATGTACTTTTGAAGATTATTGAAGGAAAAATGGGGAAATTTAAATGAGAAATATCTCTTCTTGAGCAAGCATTTGTAATAGATCCGAATCAGAAAGTAAAAGCCTTTCTTGGAGATACTACTCTCAGTGCTTTTAAAAGATATAGTATTTAGTACATTCGAATATAGCTTCTTATTTTTATGCAAATTAAGCCTTGTAAAAAATATAAATAAGAAGTCTATGTTTTTAGGCCTATAGTTCAGCGGCTAGAATTCAGGATTCCAAATCCTGCGACCTAGGTTCGATTCCTAGTGGGCCTGCCATTTACGATATTAAAACACTCTTAAAATTTAAGAGTGTTTTTTTGAGTCTCCTTTTTTTATCTTAAAAATGCTTATACTAAGAAGGTGTCAAAATGGAGGTACACAAAAATGCTATTAGCAGCTGTAGCCATTATTTTGGCAATAGTAGGATATTACGTGTATGGTCGAAATATTATGCATGTAGAAACAGGGGAATTTTCAATCTGGCCTTGGCTTATATTCTTTCTTCTTGGTGCAAACGATTTTGCTAATTACCTTGCTTCTAATTCGAACTGGTTCGAAATTGCTGCAGGTTTGATAGTTATGTTAGGGCCACTTGTGCTTACTATATTAATTATCCTAAGAGGGAAAAAGGAGAGACTATCAAAAGCTAGTTGGAATGACCTTGAATTTGGAGAGATTATACTCTTTATAGGAGTTACCCTCTCTATCGTATTGATTACCATAGTAGAAGTTTATACTCAAGATAATACAAATATTTGGGTGGAATATGGATTTCTTACTTTTGCAATAGTGCTAGACTTTATTGCTTTGGCAGGACTATTCGCAGATATTAAGAAATCTCCCAAAGATTTTGAATTAAGCTCTTGGTTATTATTTCTTCTTGCTGGTGTACTTGCGACCTATGTTGATATATCACTTATTGGTGTTCAGGTAAATCCTGTAGCATTGATTTTGATTTTTGAAAATGTGTTTGTATCCTTGGCAGTAATTCCATGGATTATCATCAATAAAAGATATTGAACAGGCACTAAAAATTATCAAGCCCCGCATTGCGGGGCTTGAAAAATATCTGTATTATTTTTCTTTTGAAAACATTTTTGATTTCTCTTCTTCAGAGAAGCATATATTTATTTTACTTTTTTCCTCTTCAGCAAGTTTAGCTTTTGCTATATCTATTCTGTGAAAAATGCTTTCAATTCTTGCATATAATTCTTGAACGGAAAAAGGTTTTTCTAGAAAATCATCTGCTCAGAGTTCAAATCATTCGAGTTTTGTTTCTTCACTTGTTTGTCCAGAAATGATGATAATAGGAGTAATAAGTTTTTCAACCACTCGTAAATGCTCTATGAGATCTAGACCATTTCCATCTCATAGATTAATATCCATTATATACAAATCAGTGTTAGTAAATTTTGAATTATGTAAAAATTCATCTCTACTTGAATAGGTATTAACAGTATTTCATTTTTTCTCAAAAGACTTTTTTATATGCCCTGAGAGTTGAATATTATCATCTATAATTTCAATATGCATAAAGTTTCTTTTGTTGTAATATAGTATCTATATCTCACTGTATCACTCATAAGGATGCTTTGCAATAAATTAAGTTCTTTTTAATAGTAAAATTTAATGTAAATTTAATATGAATAGAACTTATTTATGAAGACAATATCATTCTCATACTATAGTTTCTAACTTAAAGTCTTCTCATAGTTTCTTTCTAAGATTACAAATGGTAACATTGATAGTATTGTCAGTGACAGCAAAGTCAGTTTTATCTCACCAGAATTTTTCATCTAATTCCTGTTTTGAAATACATTTTTCAGTGTTCAGTAAGAATAATTCTAATATTTGTTTTTCTTTGCGTGAAAGTGATATTTCTGTTTTATGTAAATAGACTTTTCTTGTAGAAGTATCAAAAACTATATTTTGAAATTTTATCTTTGAGTTCATACAATCAGGAGTTTTTTTTCTCAGACAACTTCTTATTCGCGCAAGTAGTTCATCGAACTCAAAGGGTTTTACGATATAATCATCTCATCATATATCAAGTCCCCTTACTTTTGTTCTGGTATCACCATGTCCTGATATAAATATAACAGGAACATTTCTAGTATTGTTATTGGACTTTAAATTTTCAATAACATCAAATCAACTTCCATCTCAT
>CALHAQ010000062.1 GCA_937931775.1 uncultured Candidatus Altimarinota bacterium
CAAGATCCAACAAAAATATCTTTCTGTTGGATTACGGATTTTCCAATCTTTGAAAAAGATGAAGTAACAGGAAAAATAGATTTTGAACATAATCCATTCTCTATGCCACAAGGATGACCATCAGATTTTGATAAAACAGGTGATGACTTGCTCAGTGTTATTGGATACCAATATGACCTAGCTTGTAATGGGTATGAAATACTTTCAGGAGCTATCCGTAACCATGATATAGAGTCTCTGGTAAAAGCATTTGAAACAGTAGGACGATCGGCTTCTGAAGTAAAAGAAAAATTTGGAGCAGTATATGAAGCGTTTCAATACGGAGTTCCTCCACATGGATGATTTGCTATTGGGTTTGATAGACTCATGATGATTTATCTCAATGAAGAAAATATCAGGGACATATATGCATTCCCAAAATCAGGAAAAGCCCAAGACGCTATGATGAATTCTCCTATTGCAGTAGATGATGATATGCTCTGAGAACTTTCACTCAAGGTTGAAATAGACGAAGATTAAAAAAACTCCCGAAAGGGAGTTTTTTATACTGTAAATAATTTATCCAGTCTGAGCTTTAGTCTCGAAAGAATGCTTATAAAGTTTGGATCATTAGGGTACTTTTCTTGAGCCTCTCATATTCTTGTCTCTAGAGCTGAAATTTCTCTTTTTTGAGACTCTGTTGGAATCCATGTCTTATAATTTACATCTATATTTTCAATTCTTTTTCATATATAGAGAATGTATCTTCTTTTATCTATAACATTATTTATTTCCTCAGAAATATTATTTAATAACTCTTGATAATGTGTATTGAAAGTTCATTGATTTCGCACATCAGCAACGTTTTGAATGATATCAAGAGTTCCCTCCAATATGTTGTCTTCCTGAAGACTTAAGTTAGAGATTTTTTCCAATAGATCATCTAAGATCTTTCGTAGTTCAGGAGTTATTTCATTATTTTCTCATGAAATAGTTCATCTTATATTCCATACTTTCTCTCACGTGTTATCATCTACTCATCTGAGTTTCCAGTTTTCTCACATATCCTTGTGTAAAAGAGTATAAACTTCTATGATTTGAAACTTAGATAGATATTTCTTTTTGAAACGTCTACTATTCTCTTAAAGTTATTGTAGTATGATTTTCTCATACTTTCCTCAAAATAGCAAAAATCAACTCCTTTTTGATTCACAGTATTTTTTCAATATATTATATGTAATACTACTCAATATTTTTTATGCTGAGACAACTTCGGATTAAGTGAATTACATGGATAGATGCAGTCAATCTTCCTGCTACAGAAATAGAAGAAGTTTTAGAGTCATTTGATTTTCATGAATTAGATATTGAAGCATGTATAGAGTCAAATCAAAGAGCTCGTATAGATAGCTATGATAAATATATGTTTGTGACGCTTCATTTTCCAAAATATAACTCTCTTAAGAAAATCTATGAACTCAATGAATTTCACATATTTCTTGGAAAAAATTTCCTTATTACCCTGAGAGATTTTCCAGGAACACATATTGACGAAATTTACGAAAAATATGAAAAAAAATGAGACGATGATGAGTATGATATAGATGCTTCTTCAGGACTTATTCTCTATGAACTCATACAAGAAATGCTTGAAAAAATGTTTCGTGTTTGTTCTAATGTTCGCAAGGATATTTTTTCTCTCGAGAAACAGGTATTTGAAAAATCATCAGCTCCACTCGTTCGAAATATTCTTATAAAGAAAAGAAATATCATAGTTTTAAAACATATGTTTCAACCGCAAATGTCAGTACTCATTGGTTTGGAAAACCATATGAAAAAACTCTTTGATGATGAGATAGAGGCTTATTTTGAAGATCTTGAGGATAAACTCCAAAAAATAATTACAGATATATTGATACTCGAAGAACAGGTAGAATCTGTGGAAGACGCTTTTAAATCAATGATTGATATACAAACAAATAGTATCATTAAGTTTCTTACAATATTCTCAGCATTTATGCTTCCTCTTACAGCGATTACTAGCTTCTATGGAATGAATATTTCACTCCCATTTCAAGATACTCCATACATAGCTTATGCTTCCATGTGCGTATCAGTAGCTGTACTTTGAGTAGCATTTTTATATTTTCAAAGAAGAAGAAAAATATAAAACTGCTTGCTTTCTAGAGAATACTTATATAATAACGCTACTTTATTTTTCATGAATATTTCCTAGAACTCTCGACATTAGAGAGACTCCCAGAGCGATGCCAAGGAGAGGGAATTATGAAATGATATTATACGCGTTTAAAATGCTTGCAAAAATTACAATTATAGGTCGTCCAAATGTTGGAAAATCTAGTCTTTTTAATATGTTTACTGGCCATAAAATAGCAATTGTTGCTGATGAGGCTGGTACAACACGAGATATATCAGAGTTTGAATATACGGATGAAAAAAATGACCTGACATATATACTTGCTGATTCGGGATGACTTGATTATAGCTCAGATGATGATGCAGTTGCTGTTGATATTACTGAGAGAACAGAGAGATCTATTATAGATAGTGATCTACTCCTGTGGGCTATTGAGTATGATAAATTTACAGATCTTGATCAATTTATCTATAGGGTTATAAAAAAACATAAAGTAGAAAATTTTATTGTACTTGCAAATAAAGCTGATAATGAAACAAAAGTTATGGAAGCTTGGTCACTTGCAGGAAAATGAGAATTAGAATTTTTTCCAGTATCATCATCTCATAATGCGGGTATTGCAGAAGTAAAAAGGTTTATCGCAAAGAATCTTGTATCTAGA
>CALHAQ010000063.1 GCA_937931775.1 uncultured Candidatus Altimarinota bacterium
AAGTAATATATTTTACAGAGAAATTACTACTGTTTGAGATACTCTTGAGGATAAAAAAGAGCTCCGAAGAGAAATGATTCGTCAAAATATGCTTATAACATGAGAATATCTCAATCTTTCAAGAACAGATATAAAGTCTCTACTCTCAAGCTCCCCAGATAGAAAAGCAACTCTAGAAGGTTTTATTTCACAACTTGAAATGAGATATACAAATTCTGCTCTCTCACTAGGAAGTCTCGAAAAACAAAAAGAACTTCTCATTGCTCATCTTACAGAGTTGGAATCAGGTATTGAAACTACAAAAACATCTATGGAAACAAACTTTTGACTCGCAAACGCTGCAAGTACTCTAGAAGATGTAGATACCTATTTCAAACTCAGAAGCGACTATACTGCAACATTTACTGATATAGTATTTATTAACCAGTTTATAAAACAACATAGTTTCCTGAATAATTATAATAAATGAATCCTGGATACGCTTATTAATAATAAGCAAGCAATAATTGATCAGACCTACGTAGTTATACCAGATTCTTGAGATCAATATCTCAGACCTCTCGATCTTATATTTGATGAAGCTGAAATAAAAGCACAAAAAGAAGCAGAATAATCTGCTTTTTTTAATACATAAAATCTACCTTGATAATTCTATTTTCATATATATCTGATTGCTCTGCTTCCCTTATACATACAGCTTCACTGCTGTCAGCAAATCTTTCGAGTATATCTTCATATGTTACATTTGCTCACTGAAAACTTACACATTCGTAAGCTCCTATTTCATATTCACTTGAAATTATTTCTAACTCATCTTCTCATTCTATAGAGATATCATGTGTTCTCGTTTTCCCAAAGTTCTGTTCAATAAATTCAATTACGTCTTTTGATGAGGTGAGAGATTCATCAGCTCACATAATAAAATATGAATTTTCAGACGTCTGAACAATATCAAAATCTAGATCTGGTGCTTTTACTTTTTTCTCAAGTGAGAAATTTCCTGCAAATATATTCATAGTAATCTTTTATTGAAATATTTTCCCTGATTGATATTGAGATATCATATCATCGTATCAGCCAATGAGATTTTCTTTTATAGCCTCTCCATCAAATATTTGAGGAACAGTATTCATTCCTGATATGTCTTTATACAATTGATACATTTCTGGGTCTCCACTAATTTCTATTTCTTGATACTCTTTTCATAAATCATCAAGAAATCTCTTTGCTCAAATGCAAAAGGGGCAAGTAGATTTTGTTATAACAGTAATCATTTTTTACTTATTTAAATAATATTCCCTCTAGTATATAATATCTACTTAAGCTATACTTAAGTCATTGTTTTCAAAGTAATAAGCTCATCTGTGTCAGTTACTCATCAGATACAAGTCATTATTTCTCCTTCTCACAAGGGGAATGCTGGTTCTCATTTTAGGCTTTTATTAAGATGCGTATCTCATCCTTCTATATTACAGAGGCAAGCCGCGCACATTCCTATCCTACAAGCATTTGGTATTTCTACTCCTTCTGCTTCTAACTGTGTTAGTAGGGGTTTTTCACTACTTACTTCTAGCTGCTTAATAAATTCTCATGCAGCATTTTCAATTCGTATTTGTGTCATATTATTTATCTTTTTTACGTAATATTTTCAGTATCAAAATTCACACTCCTATGATAATAACGGGAGATAGACTGAGTGATAAAAACTTTAGTGCTTCTAGTGTCATTATAATTTCGAGTTAGATATAAGGAGACTATCGATACACTGCTTTGCTTGTGGTCCAAATATTCCTCTTGTAGACTCTGGCCAGTCACATTCTCCTCTGAGAGTTTCTACTAGAGCTAAACGTGTCTGTTCATTAAAATCTCAGTCAGACTCTCATGTATAATAATCAAGTTGTTTTAGTACAGTTTGGAGCTGAGATACCTCATCTCATGAATCTCAGATTCATAGTCCTGCAGTGAGATTGTATAGTGATGATACAGCTAGTGCTTCTCATCCATTTTCCTCTTGAATCAACTCTTCTCCTGTTCCAGTGAGAGAAACTTCAGCAGATATTATTTGATTCGCTCATATAGTAGATACTTCCTCTACTGATTCATTTGGTGTGCTAATTTCTAAGCTATCAATACATAGTTTTGCTTCAGGACCAAATCTTCCTGTTGTTGATTCAGGCCAATCACACTCAGATCTGAGTGTTTCTACTAGGGCTAAACGTGTCTGTTCATCAAATTCACCAGATACTTCTCATACAAAATACTGCAAATTTCCAAGTACTTTTTGTAAATCTGATACACCATCATCTATAGATCCAATACCTAAGCCAGCAGGAATATCATATATATCGGATACTTTTGAAACAGTGTACGTTATTTCTTTTTGCTCCCAAACTTCTACTTCATTTGATACAATTCCTGGTAAATCCATTTCTTCTATTATCTCTTTTTTAAACAAAGGATGTTCTAGTACTGACGAGAATATTCCATTTTGAAATCCAAGAAGTCATATAAGTACAAATATTACACATCACATTAATATATTATATGGCCTAAATAATCTCTTAAAGCTAAATATATATCTAAAAAATGTAAAAAATCCTACAATAAGGTATAGAAGGGAAAATCATATATAGATTCAAATTCTCTCATTTCATAAAATTCCAAAACTATCACAAATAAGCTTGAGTACAATAAAAAACAATGCAAATGAAAGTAAGAAAAATCTAAGAGTATTTGTACTTGAAATATCACTCTTCATTATTTTTCTATCTATTTGAAAACCATTAATTTTTGTTATTAAGTATACTCCTGTAAATATTCATAATACCCATGGGAGAAGAATACCTGTATTAAGAAACATAGATAATAAAATGATACAAGATGCACCAATAAAAGAAGTATATGCAATGAGTCTATTATATTTTTTTATATTATCAGCAATTTCTTGAATCTTTTTACTATGAGAGAGTATTGATAGACTACTTTGTTTTTTTGTAATTTTTTGTTTCGCTGTTTTGAAAAAATCTCAAAAATTAAAACTGTATTTATATCCATAATATATCAGTGAAATAAGAATAAAGGCTATGAATCAGCGAGAAAATGTATAATACTGTAAAACAAGCTTTATCCCTTCATATATAGCCGTAAGAATAAATATAGCTGCAATAGAAAGAAACGCTAAATCTACAGGAGAAGATTCTTTAAATTTTTTAAACATTATTTGGAGTATTATTATTAGAAATAAGATGTTCACCTATTTGCGAAATCACTCCAGCAATTAGGAAATAATATGCATATATAGAAAGATTCTCAGCACTTGGATATTGAGAAAAGATTAGATAGAATGCAACGTAACAAAACACTATTATTGCTGCTGCAAAAAATATTCTACCATCTAGTCATGTAAATATGATATAACAAAGACTTATGAATAAAAACAAAACTAGAGACATATATCCTAGATACCAAACAAGTAAAAGAGCTACTATGTAAACAAGAAGAGAATATATATTACTTACTTTTCAAAAATATCTTTTTATCGATCACTCTTTAAAAAACATATTATATAGAGCGTCAAATAGTGGAAACAGTAAAAAGCTAAACAATAATACAATATTCGTATGGATTGAATCATCTACTGACTTATGATATACAAATACAAAAGCCAAAAAAATCATAATGAGTAGAAAGTATAAAAATTGAGATAGTTTAATAAATGATAACATATTTATTCTCTTGTATTAAAAGGATATTAGGGTCAAAAGTATAGTACAGATAAGTGTATTTATTTCAAAAATAAAATTGATTTTAAAAACCACATGCATATAATCTGGCAGTTAAGCCTTTCGGTACAACAATGTTCATTAACATTATTTTGGCTCTATATAAACAAAAACACATTATATAGAAGCATTTTTTTCGTATCTTCACACAAAAAACACATGACTTCTATAGACAAAAAAAATATATAGATATACTCTTTTCTTATGCACAAGGATGTATATTAATGCATAATATTTCTTTAAATTACTTCTAGAATATGAATAATTCTAACACAATGCTTTCAAGAGCATTTACAGTTGCAACTGTAGTAGCTCTTGTATTTGCACTCAATGTTTCTGGAGCCCTTGCGGGTTTCTGGAGAACAATAGACGGTATATCTGCAAATGGTGTACCAAATCCTACTGACTTCCTTTATGGTCTTGGTTGGGATGGTGATAATACTGGGGTTTACGGATATGGTTATGGTTTCGGTTATGGTGCCTTCGATGAAGGAAATGCTACTGGAACAACAACAACTTCTTCTTCCGGAGGAGGAGGTGGTGGTGGTTGAGCTTCATCTAGCAGTTCTACTGTAAGTGGACCTGCAACTGATTCAGGAACTACTGATAGCGGTACGACTGATTCAGGAACTACTGATAGTGGTACGACTGATGGTGGTACAACTACAGGTGGATCTACTACAACAAGTGGTACATTTGAAAAGAGAACTTATCCAAATGAACCAGTTCTTGCTACATGTGGAACATCAGTAGTAAATTTCAATGATATTGCTGGACATACTTTTGAACAATACATTACAAGTCTTGAACAAATTTCGGGTCTTAATGGGAATGGTGATGGATCGAACTTCTCTATTTATTCAGAAGAAAGTAAATCATACCAACCAAACAGAGCAGCTACAAGATCAGAATATGTTAAAATGATCCTCAGAGCACTTTGTATAGATTACTCTGATATGAACTCTACTCTTGATGATTTCTCTGATGGAGCAGTAGATGCATGGCAAGCTAAGGTAGTTAATAAAGCTGCTGATCTTGGATTCATTACTACAGCAAACTCTACATTTAGAGTAAATGAAACTATCTCTAGAGTTGAAGCTCTAAAAATAGTTATGAAAGCTGGTGTACTTACTCCACTTGCAACTCCTACAGTTTCATCATTCTCTGATGTACCTGCAGGTAGCTGGGAATCTAAATATACAGAAGCAGCACTTGGTTACGGTATTATTGCTGGAAACGCAACTTACAGACCAGCTGATGCTATTCTAAGAGGTGAAAGTGCTAAACTCATTATGAATACACTTCACTAGTCAATAGAGTCAGGATAGTTAAAACTATAAAAAACACTCCGAAATATTTCGGAGTGTTTTTTAGTCATTATCTTTTAAAATTACTCTAGTCTAGACAAAGCAAAAAGAGTTGGTTTTTCTGCTTTTTTTTGTATAGTATTGCGGATTAAAATTTTGCACTTATAAAATGTCTTTTCACAAAAAATACTTCTTATGTTTTATATCAATCATCATATGACTATTATGATTATTTAGATTATATGGATTTATAGCGAATCCCATTCCTCTTGGTTATGATCCAGGAATATACAGAAATATGTTTCTAGGTTTTTCTTCTCTCCTTCCTCATATAGATTTTTCACTTCTCAATGAATATAATTCAAGCAGTTTTCCTCCACTCATGTGATACTGGGGAAATATGATGCATCTTATATGATTTTCTCCCGATGTACTTCTCACGTATTGAATTTGACTCCTAAGTGTATTTACGAGTCTTTGTGTTTATGTATTCCTCAAACCCAATTGAAGAACTATAGCAATATTCTGAATGTGTATTTTTCTTATATCTGTAATACAGTATCAGGTTTTTTGGTGGTGATATTATAAGCAAATATTATG
>CALHAQ010000064.1 GCA_937931775.1 uncultured Candidatus Altimarinota bacterium
GGTAACGTTTAAGTATAGCAATACTTCTCTCTTCTCTTATCTCTCAAGATGAAATCATTTGTTGTACTTCATTTGTGGAATAATATCCTACCTCTATACCATGAACAAGCTCATCTCACATAAGTGCTTGTTCTCCTGTGGAAACAATATCACCTGAAAGGTAATAAAGAGTCCATTCGACGCTCGCTCCAGCGAAAGACGTATCAACAATCTGTAAATTATCGATCTCATCAATCCCAGCTTCTTCCTTAGCTTCGACTCGAGCAGCTTCTAGTATATTTGTTTGTAAGCCTTGTTTATCTGATCTTATATCAAGATATGATTGTAAATCATCAAATACCTTGCCTCATGGAAGACGAAAATCAAAACCTCATATTTCAGAGCGAAATTCTTTTGTAAGTAGGTATTTTCCTTCAAAATTCTTAAGTATAAGACGAACTCACGGAGGTCTTACAGCTCTTTCATATCATTTTATAGAGTGCTTTTCTATTGCGAAAAGATCTCAAGTATAAACTATATTCCAGTCTGTATTGTTCATAATAATTATTAATCATCAAACTTTGGAAGATATTCTGTTTCATATCTTTTCTTACACTCATGAATAGTTTTTATAGCTTCTTCTACTCAATAAAAACCTCATACAGTACATGTTCCAGGTTTTTTAAGATGTTTATACATTTCTAGATAGTGTTGAGTTTCTTTTTTCCAATGCTCTCCAAGTTGATCCATACTAGTTATATGATCTTGTCTTTTGTCATCATTGACTACAGCTACAATTTTATCATCTACTTCTCATCCATCTATAAACTTAATAACTCCTATTACTCTCAGTTCTAAGAGAGAGCCAGGAACAAACTGTTCCGTTACAAGTGGGATTACAACATCAAGCATATCATTATCCTCGTCCCAAGTACACGGAATTGCTCCATATGCAAAATTATACGCAAGAGAAGAATATCCAACTCTATCAAGCTTGAGAGTTCCTGTTTCTGTTATAAATTCATATTTATTGATAGTACCTGCATTAATCTCTACAAGAGTGTTAATGATATTTTCATCTTCTCCTTCTACAAATGGAGGAAGAACATGTAAAAGATTCAGCATATATTTACTTGGTTTATGTTTGATATTAGCCATAGGGTCTATTTTTAAAATTATAAATAATAAGTATTTCTTACCGAAAAATTATAAGTATAATACATATAAATCAATTTTTAATTATGCTAATATGAAATCCCTCTGACTCATAATCTGACGTTTTCAGCCACTACATAATGGACATAAACTTTTAATAGAAACTTCACTAAAAGAAAATACTACAACACTTGTATTAGTAGGATCTATAAATAAGAGTGGGAATGAAAATCCGTACAATTATGAACTAAGAGAAAGTATAATAAAAGATGAATTTCCAGATGAAAGTCTGACTATATGACCCCTTCCTGATCTTCCGAGTGATACAGAGTGGCTTGCATGAATCATGAAATATATTCCTAAAGATTCATCAAAAGTTGTACTTTATTGTGGAGATATTAAAAATGATTCAGCTGCAATATCTCTTGAGAAGCTCAAAGATACTCTTCCCTTTTCTCTAGAAATACAAGAAATACCAAGAAGCATTATTCCAATTTCCGCAACACAGATTCGAGAATGGATATGTGAAAACAATTTAGAGAAACTTGAAGAATATATTAGTAAAAAAACTCTCAAGAAACTCTTAAAATAAATAGATTTTCTTGCTATTTATAAGCTCTAAGCTATAATCTCGTCATAATTTATTATCTTAGTATATATACAATGTTATCAGAAGTAAAAAGTGCAATAGACAAAGCGATACACCATCTCGAAAAGGAATTTTGAGGACTGCAAATGTGAAGAGCAACTCCAGCTATAGTAGAAGATGTAATGGTCGAACAATATGGAAGTATGCAGCCTATTAAAAATAGTGCTTCTATAAATATTTTAGATCCACAAACTCTTTCTATCGTACCTTGGGATAAAGAACTCATACATGTAATTGCAAAGGCAATAACAGCTGCAAATATAGGACTCAATCCACAGACTGGTGGTGAAAGTGTAATGATCAAAGTTCCTCAAATGACTGAAGAAAGACGTATAGAAATGTCGAAAATCGTAAAGAAATTTGGTGAAGAAGCAAAGGTATCTATTAGAAATATCAGATGAGATTTTCATAAACAGATCAAAAAACAAGAAACAGACAAAGAAATATCTGAAGACCAAGCTCGAGATATTGAAAATGATTTACAAAAACTTATTGATGAAGCAAACAAACGAATTGATGATGCTACAAAGCATAAAGAAGCTGATATTATGAAGGTGTAAAAATCTTTTGGTTTTTATAAAAATCTTTATATAATCCTCGCGATTAAAAAAATATTATTTATTATTCATCGATTATGGCAAAAGGTAAAAGAACATACGTAGCATACTACTCTACAGAGACTGGAAACATGGTTCACACAACAAATATTCAAAAAAAGAACTTTGAAGCTGGAAAAAAAGGACCAGAACTCAGAAAATATAATAAAGTAACTCGAAAACACGAGACGCTTAAAATGAAAGAAATTAAAAAAGGATAATTTCTTTATAAATTTAAATATAAAAAACTCATTCAATTTGAATGAGTTTTTTTATACGTATCACACTTATTTCTATAGCTTTATCGGGAGAAGGTCTTTCACATCTCAAACATCTTCTGGGTTTATTTCTTCAAAGCGTGGATCATAAAAGTAATGTCTATTAGTTCAAGTAGGATCATTATAATGCAAAACCCTGGTCCAAGCAGTAGTTGCGGTAGGATCGAATTTAAACTCCCTGAGTCAAGTGACAAGCCTATCTCTTGAAGACAAATTATAAAGTCACCCATTTATAACAGTATCTGAATGTGAGGATGCATGTATATACCCTACAATCAAATACCAAGTATCTAATTCAGGGAAATCTCCCCACCAAAAGTAAGGATTATTATTTAATGTCCCATCAAGATCAAATATTCCATTAGAATTTGTTATTCATCCAAAATAAGAAGTTCCACTAGTTGTTCCTATTTTTTTGCTCCATACAGAAACTCTATATGTCTTCGTTGGATCTATTGATATAGGATTGATGCTATAGTACCAACCTCCATATTGAGGCTTTGTTTCCCATAATATCCCTTCTGCTTCTAAATGAGTACTTCCATAAACTCTTGAACTATTTGTGGTAGTAGAATAGGCATCAAAACCTCCTGTATCACCTATTCAGATTGGCCAATTTACCTCCATAAGATTCGTATCTAGATTAGACATGTTACAATATATCCTGTATTTCGTAGATCATGGACTAATAGTATAGTATGCATCTCACTTAGATCATCCACTCTCTAGTATCCTCTCACAACTGTAATCACTCTTGAGAGAATTTAGAGTCAATCATGAAGCTGTCAGAACATTTGTATCTGAAAAATGCACCTTATACGTGTCTCCAGAATTTACTACATCCACTTCTCCACTCTCAGAGTCTTGAAGAGGTATATTCGTTGTCTCTTCTAGTAGTATTCATAAATTCTTTCATGACGTCTTTGGATAACGAATGCTCAAATCTGCAGCATAGCTATTTGGACTCAGTGTATTTACTGAAATCTCTTCTGTGAGATAATCATCCTCTTCTAAGAATCACATCAATTGAAAAGCTCGTTTATCCTTTGAAATCTGGTAGGTAAAATATGTATCATCTTGCGGGTCTTGTCATCCATTTTGGTAATCCAGTGTCTCAAGTACATTCTTTCATGCATATCACTGGTATCATATAGTACTCCCACTCGCTATAAGCGTAACACTATCATCTGGAAGTGGAAATCTTGTATTATTCGTACCAACATAGAGTTGAAGAGAATCTGAAAGCTTTCAGAGTTGAGTTATCCTATTTGTATCTCTTGCTCATACTATATAGTTCGTATACGATACAAATCATATAGCAGATAATATCGCTACTATAGTTATTACTACTACTAACTCCACTAATGTAAATCCTTTTCTAATATGTATCATAAATATATTTTTTATCTTATATATACTTCTAAATTATCCCATGCTGAAGAAGCTGAATATGTGTTTAATCAATATAATGTACCTGCAGTATTAGATGATCATAGAATTATGAAACCTCATCCATTAGTATATCAATTACAACTTGTTCCTGAAGAGTTTGAAATTGACCAATTCCAACTTGCGCTTCCATGATAAAGTCAAGGGTGTGTACAATTACTATATTCCGATGCATTTACTGTTTTATATTGAGTAAGTGTATCAAAACGAGTAGCACCCATATCATGGTCCCACATTTGATAATTTACATCTGTATATATAGGTCATGTCTGTTTTCCACCTACTTTAAACATATACTCGAGATCTTCTCCATTTATATCAGCAGAGAATTGATTTATTTTCATCCCAAAAATATCATCAATAGATGAGTTACTCACAGTTTCATCTGTATTCCATGCGTTCCAAGTCGTATCTCCTTCATTGATATAAATTACTCTCGTCCAACCTCATCCATCTGTTTCCATATCACACTTCACTCTTCTTTTTTCTCCTCCAGTAGGGTTTATAGTATACGTATCACTGCCTTTTGATTTTCACATATCAAAAATACGTTTACAACTATGATTTGGAATAATACTCAATCAACCTGTCCCAGTAGTACTAATAGATTCACTATCAGAAAAGTATGCAACTAAATCTCAAGTGCCAGTAGTCATGTCATAACTTCCAGATATATTAAGTTCAGGCATTAATTGAAGTGGAGTAAGAGTTGTCGCATCTAAGAGTATCCCAAGTGCTTGTCAGCTGGTTTTTGGAAAAAGAAATTCATAATCAGGATCTTCTACATATGTTTGTGGAAATGCCGTAAGTTCCTCTGTTCAAGATGCTGGATCTTCTGAAAGAAAAGTCATCAGTTGAAAATCTTTTCTATTAGCAGTAAGCATATAAATAGGGTATGTATCATATTCTGGATCTTGTCATCCTCATTGGTATCAAATATTTGTCACAATTTCTTTATTTAAGTTTCATTGGTAGGCAAATAATGTTCAACTCGCAGTAATATTTATTCGGTTAGTAGGAAGTGGAAGCTTATTTGTAGCACTATAGAGTTGTAGTCATCATCGAATATCTGTCAGTTGAGTGATTCTATTCGTATCATTTCCTGTTTTTAAATAGCTTGTATATGCTATAAAACCTGTAGCAGCTAAAATAGCTACTATCGTAGTAACAACTACTAGTTCTACAAGTGTGAATCATCTATTTGAAATAAGCATAAAAACTAATAAATAAGTAATATTTTTATTGTACAAAGAAAGGCTATGCTCACAAGCTTTTAATATTGACATAAAAAAAATACTTCCTATGAGTAGGAAGTATTTTTCTTAAAAGCTTAAAAGTAAACTTTTGCGTTGAGTTCTCTGTAGTGATTTGTCACTATTGCTTTTTCTCTTTGTTTTCTCTTTTTAAGACCTTTTATAGCATATCTCTCTTTTTTGAGTTTTGTAACGATTCTTGATTGAAAGAACATTTTTTTATAACGTAAAACAAGTTTCTCGTTTGATTCTCCATCTGGTTATACCTCAGTTGTGGAAGGTGAAATTGAAGG
>CALHAQ010000065.1 GCA_937931775.1 uncultured Candidatus Altimarinota bacterium
CTAGAACATCTTTACCATCATCTCAAAGTCTATATTTTCATTCTTGTATATTTTTTTCAAGAATCTTATCATTTCTCTCTTTCATTCTTTTTAGTCTATCTTTTTCAGGACAATCTATATATATAATGAGGCTATTATCTAGGAAAGAATTAACATTGGACTCTTTATTATCATACATTCTCCGTACAAAATCATTATTTGCAGAATAGATATAGAGTCATACTTCTACTAGAGCAGACTTTTTTATATGCCAATCACTTTCAAATCAATAAATTTCAGTTCTTTGAATTCAATCTTGTTTTTCCATATAACGAGTCCAATATGGTCATATTTCTCATTTTTTAAGTTTTAAATTGAAGTTTTCTTTTGAAATATTTGTATTTTCGATAGATTCGGTATCTAAATTTCTTTTGGGACGAGTAACAAATCTATGAGGAACATAGATATTATTTTCTTTTTGAGAGCAGGCACGGAATATACTTGCTACATAACTCTTTCCACTATTTGATGATCCTGATATAATAATTCTGTTGATTTTTTTCCCTTTTTTTATCTGAGGTCATTCCTTAATTGAGAGATAGTTCTTAGATAATGTAATTGTTTTCATAATGCTATTATTTTAAGAGAGACCTTTAAACTTTTCTTTTGAGTTTTATGATAAGACTTTATATACTAGATTAGTATAGAGAATTTTACTAATTCTCAACATAATAAGAGATAAATAACTTTGATTTATCTTGAGCATTTGTATAATGAGCCGCAATTATTTTATTATATATTTTTATGACTGGAATTTTAACAGAGGTTGTTGAAGGGAAGCAATTTGAGCTGCTCATTGATACGAAAATTTTCTCAAAAGATATTGCTTTAAAGGCAGCATATAACTTTTTAGATAAAGGGTACTTCTTTTTTAAGTTTGATGGAGATAAAAACCTTATTTTGCAATTTACTGCAAAAGACGATGTGGACATGGATCCAAAAAAAGTTATTGGAGAGTATAGTGATGAACTTCTTGATGTATATTTGAGAGATACTCTTGAAAAAGAAAATAAAGTGATTCGTGAAGCAATAGTTACTAAATCTATTAACGGACCTCTTGATTCGACAAACTTTATATCTCTAGATACAGATAATCAACAACAAAATCAAATAGATTTTGATCAAGATATTGATGATATTCTTAAAGAAATAGAAAATGATCCAGATTTAAAAATAGATGAAGAGGAAATAGAGAGAATACTCAAAGAAATAGAAGAAGAAACAGAGTGAGAAATACAAAAACCAGAGATACATGTCGATCAATCCGCAATATCTGGGGCAAAAGATATGTTTAAAAATAAAAAATAATATATGAACCAAAGTTTTACTATCGATGATACGATATATTCTCGTGAGGATATACTTTCAGCAATAGAGGATTACCAAGAAGTGACTTCTATTAGCTTTGAAGAAAATACCCTTACAATTTCATGAGATTCAGATGAAGAAATTCAAGAAATATTTCTTGAATTTATGAACTATGTACTTTCTTTATAACAGTTTATGACCGCAGATATACAAAAAATAAATGTAGATACACTATGACACTTTCGATTTAAAAAGTTCGATGATACTCAATATCTTATTACGAATGATGCAGGAAAGTTTCATTTTCTGAGTATTTCAGATTTTGAGAAATTTACCTCATGAAAAAGTAAAGAACTCACATATTATGACGAACTCGTTCGAAAAGGATTTATTAAAAATGAAGATTTTGAAGAAAGAATGGTAGGGAGTGTCGCTCTAAAAAATCATTTTGTCGGAGTTTGACCAACTCTTCACATGATTGTTACCTCTCTTCGTTGTAATCATCACTGTAAGTATTGTCATGCAGCTGTAGCTCCTATGTCAGCAAAAGGACTTGATATGGATAAAGAAACAGCAAAAAAAGTAGTTGATACTATTATGTATACAAATTCTCCTACTCTTACTATAGAATTTCAATGATGAGAATCTCTCGTAAATTATGAAGTGGTACAATACATCACTGAATATGCTACTATTAAAGCTCAACATCTCAAAAAGGAATTGAATTTTTCGATTGTAACAAATCTTACTCTTATGACAGATGAGAAACTTCAGTGGCTCATGGATCATGGGGTTGATATTTGTACGAGTCTTGATGGTGATCAAGTAAATCATAATAATAATAGGACTTGATATGATGGAAACAGTTTTGAAAAGGTAACGTATTGGATAAAAAAGATTAATAAAAAGAGAGAAGAAGCGAATATGCGAAAGATATGAGCACTTCTTACGGTTACAAAAGAAAATCTCAAAGATTACGATAAAATTATTGATACTTATGTTGAACTAGGGTTAGATGGTATATTTCTGCGTTGGCTTAACCCATATGGTTTTGCAGCTTCACTCAAAGAAGAGATTGCATATGATAGTGAAGAATGGCTAGATTTTTATAAGAAATCATTAGATTATATTATAGAGATAAACAAATCGGGAACAGAGTTTCGTGAGAATATCACCGGTATTTATCTCATGAAAATATTTAATCAAACAGATCCTGCCTTTATGGATATTCGTAGTCCAAGTGGTATTGCTGTATGAGGAGTAGCATATAATTACGACGGAAAGGTATATGCATCAGATGAATCACGTATGTTGTGAAGAATGGGTATAGATGATTTCCTTATGACTGAAATGAAAGAAACATGAGAAGAGACTTATACAGCTATGATGAAGAGTGATATTACTAAAATAGCAGTACAATCGAGTTGTCTTGATGGTTTACCAGCTTATAATGATCATGTATATAAGCAATATTTAGGAGTGGATATTATACATAACTTTAAAACAACTGGGAGTGTGTATAGACCTCTTATGAAAGATGATAAAATGGAGCTTCAGGTGGGAATACTAGATTATATATTTTTAAAACTTCAGGATCCTGAAGTTAAAAGTATATTTATGAAATGGATAGGAGTTCAATCAAGTTAATTTTTCTTGATATTTCTCTTTAATTAAGTAGAATTTTTAAAATATTTATAAAACATTATTTACTCATGAGTAAGATAAAAAAAATACTTCCGAAAGTTAAAAAAAGTTTAAAAGATTTTTTGACTGATGAAAGTGGAAAAATCACAAAGAAAGATGCTCTTTGAATCACAGCATGAGCTCTTGCCTTTTCAGCTCTTTGAGATGTTGCTAATGCATGATGGGGACATCACTCTTGAGCGGATCATACGAGTGGAGCCTGAACTCATGCAAGTGTAGTTTCGGGGGCTCATCAAAGCGGGTATACTTTAGGAGCTCACCAAAGTGGATATGCTGTATGAGCATATGATGCTGGTTTTAAAACTGCTACTTGTAATCATGGGAGTGGTATCGTGAATGGGCACTATAGTAATACTCCTACAGCAAATATTTCATGACATGCAAATGGAACACTTTTAGGAGCTCACCAAAGTGGATACGCAACTTCTGGTCATGCGAGTTGACATCCTGTGAGTGGTCATGGAAGTCATAGTAGTTACTAAGCTGTGATATTTCATTTAATAATTTTGTTTCCTGTACATTCACCATCGCTTTTGAATCATTTTTGAACACTGAGTAGTACTTCGCTGTAAGAAGTACTATTTTTATATATATTTTCTATATGTATATTCTTTTTTTGAAAGAGTTTCTGTAAAGGGTAACATTTAAAAATACTTCCATCGGTGTTGATATCAAATTTCCCATCATTTCCAGAACATCAGTATCTCAGTTTCATCCCAGCAGTTTCTTCTAGAAATTGTAGTTGCTGAGAAGTAAATATGGATTTATCAAGTCAGCATGAAATAGAAAAATATATATGTTTATAGTTTTCTTCTACTATTTCATATATAAACCTCCCGAGTCTTTTATCAGTATTATCTATCATAAGGTCATCTCATACACTACTGTTTGTGATTTTGAGATTAAAGTGCGATATATTGTATATTTTTGCGAGTTCGAGTCACCAAGTAGGCTTTTTATATTCATATATATTGTAGCCAATTATAAGAGGAATTCAGATTGATTGTAGAAAGGTTATATTTGTTTTGAGACGTGATTTCTCTCTTTCTGAATAAAAATCCCCATGATTTATATTACAGTTTATTCGAATGCGGGTATTACGTAGCCCCTGGAAAATCTCTTTTAGAAGCTTAGTTTCTATATTGATATTTGAAAATATTATAATGTCGAAATTTCATTTTTCTGCAAGTAGGAGAAACTTCTGTATTTTTTTGAATAACAATGGTTCTCCACCAAGGATTCGCACTTCGTTAATATTTTGTGATTTAAAGTATTTTAATATACTTATATATGTTTTTAGGGACATATTTTTTTGCAAGCTCATATCTTGCATATTTTCATTTGCAAAACAGTAGTCACACTTTTGATTACAGAAGTTATTTACGATAATATTTGGCATGCAACAGTTTTATACGACAAGATTTGTAAATGAGTTAATACGAAAAGAGTATTATACCTTTATTGATACGTATTATAGTGATATTTTAAAGAATCCAAATACATATATTACTCTTGCTGAAAAATCTATTGCAAATTATTTGTGATGAGGATATGTAAAGCTTTTAAATTCATGAACTACCTCTCTTCAATTTTCCCTTTTAGCTTCGTGAGTAGGCCCTTGAGATGAGGTAATTATCCCTGCTAATACATATTCAGCAGACGCAATAGCTATAACAAATATATGAGCTACACCTGTATTTTGCGATATTAATCTAGGTAATTTTTGTATCGATATATGAGATATTCGTAATAAAATAAGTCCTAAAACGAGAGCAATTATTCCCGTACATCTGTATGGGTATCCTGCAGATATAGATTGACTCATGGATTTAGTAAAGGGCACGAAAATATCTATTATAGAAGATGCCTCTCATGCTTTCTGAGGTAGTAGTAAATGAAGGAAGATGTGAACCCTTGGTCATATTTGAGCTTTTAGTACTCATATATCTAAGAATTTTTGAACTCTTGGGAATGGAGGAATATTTTTCACGAAGAATAAAGACACTTTTATGAAATTAGAGAGGTATATTTTTCCAGATAATAATACTGATGAAGTTTTATTATCTGGAAGAACTCCAGCAAATATAGGTGTATTTGATGCTATTATGCTGATGCAAAAACTTAAAATCATAGATCATGTGATACAATCTAATCTTGAACTATTTTCATTATATTCTCAATATTTAGAAAAAGATACTTCTATTACAATACCTAAATTGGATCTTCAGAATACTATTCCACATATTAGGAATTTAACTATCTGTATTACATGAAAGAATCCATTTCTATGATACTGACAGAAGTTTTATGATAAAAACCTTATAGAATCAAGAGGCTTTTGATATGATGTAAAACTCCCAAATATAGAGAAGTTTTTCTCTTCATATTGGTCACTTCCATTTTACTTTAATTTTCCTAAAAAAGATATAGTAAATATATCAAAATATTTCTCATAATAATCCTTTGTAGAATTAGACTTTCATACTTTTTTTCTTATTATAAAAGTGTAGATAATTAAGCCAAAAAACTAATAAAATAGAGATGAAAATTAAAATCATTGCTCCTCCTGTTATAGATGTTTCATGACTTATGAGATCCCCACAATCTGATATTGGGATTTTATATGGAATGCTCAAAACAGAGTTTCATGATGATGTGAGCATGAAAGATTATAGATTTTTTTATTATGATGATTTTTATTCTCTAGAGAGAGAGAATACAACTTTTAAAAAAGAGCGTTTTTTTGAACATAAAGACATTATGGATGTTGTTAGTGGGAAGAGCAGTACTCAGGATGAATTTTATCGCTCAGCATACTCTCTTTATAATAGTATAAAAGACTCTTTTGATTCAACAGATTATCTCATTGTACCGATTTCTATATTTGAACAATTCTCTCTAGAATATTTTCTTTCAGGGATACTTATGGCCTATTTTTTTCATAAAGAAAATCCCAAATCAAAAATTATTTTATTCGGAACATATAGAAGCATATATGCGCAAATTACCATGAAAAATTTTGACTTCATTGATGGTATTGTAAAGAAATGAGATAAGCACTCTATAGCTCAGATGATACATGCTTTTGAACAAGATAATATAGAAGCGATAGAAAATGCGATATTCGTTTCATCTGCATGAGTAAAAGAGTGAGAAGAATATAATGTAGATATTAATACTGATTGATACCCTGACTATTCTGGTTTTGACCTAGAAGTACATAAGCAGGAAGAGGATAAACTTGTACTTTCATATGAACTCTGACAATGATGTAGAAATAATTGTTTTTACTGTTATAACGTACATAAATGAGGGAATTATTTTGTAAAAGATGTATCTAAAATTGCAGATGAACTTGAGAGATTACAAGATGAGTATAAAACAGACTTATTTCATTTTGATGATAATGAAATAAACTACTCTAATACCTTTTTACACGAACTTTCAGAGGAAATATGCAGAAGAAATATACGTATTAACTGGACAGCCCTTATCATACCCAGAGAGCTTGAAAAAGATCTTCTACAAAAACTTTATAATGCTTGATGTCGTCAGCTTAGATTTTGAATTGAATCAGGAAGCCAGAAAATGTTGAATATTATCTGAAAAAAGACTACAGTTACTTGAATAGAAGAAATACTTACATCATGTACTCAGATATGAATTCAAACCTATGCCACCTTTATAGTTGATCTTCCACAAGAAACTCAGGAAGATATAGATTTGACGCTTAGATTCATTCATCGAAATCAAGATTTCTTAAAATATATAGTAATTTGTGCTTATAATACACACTTATGAACTTTTGATGTGAAATATTTCAATCATCTTCTTGGAAATTCCGACTACAGTTTTGATAGAACGAAGAGAATTTCTAGAAAAAAACTTCTTTTAAGAAAATTTAGCGACACACTCTGAAAATACGATGTTGATGTAATACAATTCATGAAACACCACTTATGAAAGTAAATATCACACTTTTACCTGTACCTAAGAAGTATGGAATGATGGAGTCTCCACAGATTGATATGGCTCAATTATTTTGAGATTTGGAGCAAATACCTAATGCTGATATCTCTCTTTATGATGGGAGAAATTTATTTTCTCAGGACGATGTTCATTTAGAAAATTTGTTTGATGATATGCCAAGTTATGAATCATATTTTCATTCTATTTATGATTCAAGTATTTTAGAAAATAATCAGGCTAAAAATTTTTATAATTATGTTCAAGATATTATATGAAAGCAAGATATATATATTATTCCTTTTTCAGTATTAGAACAATTTAGAATAGAGTATATAGTTCCAGCATTGTGCTTTATAAAATTTCTCAATAAACATTTCCCAGATGCTAAAATAATATTGTTTTGAAATTATTCATATAAATATGCAAAAGTATTTCAAGAGAAGTTTAGTTTTGTAGACGCTATAGTACTTCATGCTGATAATATATCACTGAAAAACTATCTTTTAAGTGGAGAAACTAAAAACATTATTTATAGAGATGAGAAATGAAATTTTCAAGAAGGGAAACAAGATTATGGTGTAAATATAGATGAATTTATGCCCCCGAACTTTGATCACTTCAATTTGAATTTTTACTCAAGAAAATGAAAGTTAGTACTTCCGTATGAACTCTCAAGGGGATGTAAAAATAGTTGTTTTTTTTGTTATTATATTCATAAAGGGGGAACGGTATATAAAAAAGATAGTGGCAAAATCTGCAGGGATCTTATAGCGCTTAGAAAAAAATATAAAACGAATTTGTTTCACTTTCATGATGCAGAGGTGAATGCTGACAATGATTTCCTTATGGATGTATGTAAAGAGATGATTGCCACTAAAACAAGTATTTTCTGGTCAGCCCTTGCTATACCTCATAATTTAGATATCAATATGCTCAAGTTACTTTATACTGCTGGGTGTAGACAGTTAAGGTTTTGAGTAGAATCAGGGAGTCCAAAGATATTAAAGGTTATCGGAAAAGGAACAAATGTGGAGGAAATAGAAAATATTTTGAGAGATTGTAAGAGAGTAGGAATATCTACCTATCTCACGCTTATTACAGATATTCCTCAAGAAGATTTTTCTGATGTAACTGCAACTACAAATTTTTTAATTAAGAATAAAGATTATATCTGAGACTTACAGATGTGTAGGTATGGTGAACTTGGGAATTTCCCTGTTGAACATCTGAAACATACTACCTTTCCAAAAACTTTTGATAGGATGTCTCCAAGGAAAATGTTGTTTGAGACACTTCAAAGAAAACTATGAATACCTAAATGAGATATTGTAGAATTTATTAGAAATTTTTAATTATAAATATATGGATAAAGGGGTAAAAA
>CALHAQ010000066.1 GCA_937931775.1 uncultured Candidatus Altimarinota bacterium
AGCTATCTCTATTCCTCTTTGACTCCTACTATATTTAGCTATTTTATTTTGGAGAAAAAAGGTAAATTATAAACGTCATCTTAATACAGTATTTCTCAGAGTCACACTTCCCAAAAAAGATAGTGACCTGGATAGTAAAAAAGAGACTACGAAAGATTTCAAAGAAATGGTTTCTCTCATGGAACAACTTCTTGCATCACTCAAAAGTACCCATTCTCATAAAATTCTCAAAAGAATACTTGGGCAAGATACTATGACTTTTGAATATGTAGCACATGATCATGAGATTTTCTTTTATGTTACCTGCGCAAAAAACTATAAAAAACTTTTAGAAAAACAAATAAATGGTTTTTATCCCGATGCTATTATAGAAGAAACTAAAGAGCTCAATATTTTTGAAAATAGAAAACACTTTGCAACGACCTATCTCAATACATATAAGTCATTCCCTTTCCCAATTAAGACTTATCAAAAGCTTGAAAGTGACCCTATAAACAATATCACGAATGCATTTTCAAAACTCGACGAAGACCAGTCGGCAGTAATACAAATACTTCTCAAACCAATAGATGATGATTGGCAATGAAAATCTGCTAAGATTTCTAGCAAAATGATGCATTCTAAAGCTTCTCACTTTACCCTAAATCCTATTAAGATACTTGTTGGTATTTTTGACATGTTTTTCCAAAGTGGTGATGAAGACAAGAGCTCTCCTGATAATAATTCGTCAGCTCTCACACAAGAGAGAGCAAAAACAGTAGATGAAAAGTGAGATAAAACATGATACAAAACTATTATCAGAGTTATCACTACAGGAAATTCAAGAATGGATACACAGACTGAACTCAAAAATATTATGTCGAGTTTTACGCAATTTTCTCATCCAGATTTTAATAAGTTTACCTATACAATTCACCACTGAGAAAACACCCTCATTAAGAACTATCTCTATAGATATTTCAAAAAACCATTTTGGCTCAAGACAATGATTCTCAATACAGAAGAACTTGCATCTATATTTCACTTTCCTCATATAAAGTATAATGAAACTCCTGAGATAAAATGGCAAAACTTTAAAGTAGTAAAAGCTCCTAATAGTATCCCAAAACAGGGTCTACTTCTATGAGAAAACTATCATAGAGGAATCAAAAAAGAAATCCGAATCAAAACAGAAGATAGATTTAGACACTTTTATATTATTGGACAAACAGGTACCGGTAAATCTTCTACTATGCAATCTCTTGCTCGACAAGATTTCGCAAATGGAGATGGACTGGCTATCATGGATCCTCATGGGGATTTGGTAAAAGATCTTCTGCCTTTTGTTCCAAGAGAACGTGCAGACGATGTAATAGTGTTTGATCCATCAGATGAATCTAGGCCAATTTGACTCAATCTCCTCGAGGCAAAACCTGAAGAAAGAGATATGGTAGCCCAGGATGCAAATAATATCATGATTAAATTATTTTGAAATGAAATCTTTTGACCAAGACTTCAAGATTACTTCCTTAATGGTTGTCTTACTCTTATGGAATATCCACAAGGATGAGCTCTTACTGACATTATTCGACTATTTACAGATGATGACTTTCAAAAAGACCATGTAAGAAATGTGAAAAATCCGATTGTAAAAGCTTGGTGGGAAAAAACATACGCAAATATGTGACAAAGAGAAAAACAAGAAATTATCCCATACTTTGCAGCAAAATTTTCAGGTTTTATTACGAATAAAATGATGCGTAATATCATAGGGCAAACAAAAAGTTCTTTCAATATTGCAGATTGTATGCAACAAAATAAAATACTTCTTCTCAATCTCTCAAAAGGACTTGTATGAGATCTCAATTCTCAGCTGCTCGGTATGATAGTAGTAAGTAAAATACAAACTGCTGCCATGCAAAGACAAAGAATGACAAAAGAAGAAAGGCAAGATTTCTACCTCTATATAGATGAGTTCCAAAACTATGTAACCCCTTCTATCGAATCCATACTTTCTGAAGCTCGTAAATATCGTCTCGGTCTCGTACTGGCTCATCAATATCTTGGACAACTTGAACAATCCAATGCTCTGACAAAATCTTCGCTTAATCTCAAACAAGCAATTTTTGGGAATGTTTGATCGGTTATGAGTTATAAAGTCTGACCTGAAGATGGGGAATTTATGGCTAAATATTTTCAACCAACTTTTTCAGATCAAGACCTAATTAATATGGATAAGTTTAAATGAGTCATGAAACTTGCTGTAGATAATCAACCAACTACTCCTTTTTCAATAATTCCTACAAATCCATATCTTGAAACAGGTGATCCAAAAATTGCAAAAGCACTTATTGAGCTCTCAAGATTAAAATATTGAAGAGATCAAGCCTTTGTAAGTAAGGAAATAGAATATAGAATCTGAATCGTATAATTATGGATTTACAAGAGGAAAATGCAAGGCTAAAAAAGCAACTTTCTCACGCTCAAGAGTGGATGAAGAAAGAAATCAAATGATCATCACATGATAGTGAAGAGAGTATAAAAGAATCTATATATAGCTTTTTTTCTCCCGAAGCACTTTCACATTTCCCTGCAAATGGGGTAAAGCATATAGTATCTGCAGAACTATTATTTCAGCATGTAATACAATGAGAGAATGTAGATGGAATATGAGTAATAATCTCATATCAAAAAATACTTGATGAAATGGTGGAACTTTATATCACCAAAGGATTTCGAAAATATCTAATAAAGAAAAAGCAACATATAAGTATTGAAAATACTCCTCTCGAAAAATCTCTCAGAATGATAGTAGAGAAAAAATATATTTTTTCTCTAGGAAGAATACACCAATCACTGAAAGTAATATCTTCTGGTCAAAGTCTTACTCCCTACTTATATGAGTTTTCTGAGTACCTAAAGTCAAGAACATATCTCGAAAAATCTTTGCTTAGGTGAGAATTCTCCCTACAATTGTGAAGACTCATAGACATACATGTGATAACAGACAAAAGACATACTGGAAGCGTATCTCGAAAAGATACCATTACTGCAAGAAAAATTATTATTTGAAACCTTGAAGATAATAATTGTATATTGCAAATTCTCGCATCATCACAAAATGTTGATATTTAATTTATAATTCTTTTCCTATGAGAGTATTACTTTTCCTCCCTGCTATAGCGTATTTAGCGCTCCTAATATTAAATCTAGATATATTCAAAGCTTCCACAGAGATAAACTTTTTTTGGCTCACGAGCTTTAATTTACCAGTAGTAATATTTATCTCTATATTTTTCATTCTTTATATCCTTCTATTGTGGATAGGATTTAATTTTTCAAACGTTTTCACGAATATGAAAACAAAAAAACTTGAGAAAGAAGTATTTGATCTTAAATCAAAACTTCTCAACAAACAATGAGATCTCATAAAAAATATAGAATCACATTTTGAAGATATTCTATGAAAATTTAAAACTGAAGCAGATAAAAAACTAGAATTATATAAAAAAGAAAATGAAAAAGTAGTTTCAAATATAGAGTATGAAATGAAGCCTCTAAAAGAAAAAACAGATAAAATGATTAAAAATAAATAGTCAATACTGAAAAGTTTTTAGATATATGAAAAAGAAGTATAAATATGAAAATTTATACTTCTTTTTCATATACTATGATCCCAGCAAAAAATAAATGATTTACTCTTGTAGAACTCATAGTAGTAATAACCATCCTTGCAGTATTATGAACCATTGGTTTTCTTTCATTTAGTTGATATGCAAAAAACGCGAGAAACTCTGTAAGAATTGATGCTCTATCTAGCCTCACCCAAACAATCATACTAAAGACTACTGAATGAACAGCATTAAAAGATCTGATATTTGCATGACAAGAAGTTATTTCCGCGAAACTGGCATGATCTGCTCCTATTGTAGGAGGAAACTATAAGGCTGGAGTTATAAACTATGTAGAGCTCTGACTTGATAAAGCAGATTTTACAGATCCAAGTTATGGAGAATACTACCGATGAGGTATATCTACTTCTGGAAGAAACGCTTTCCAATTAGCAGCTACAATAGAAACATGAGCTTGAAATAAAGCAGTCACAAAATGAACATGGCTATCAAGAAAAGGAATTACTATAGATGGTATATGAGTTCTCTGAACTACAACATTTACACGTGATGAAAGCACATAT
>CALHAQ010000067.1 GCA_937931775.1 uncultured Candidatus Altimarinota bacterium
GATATTATTATATTATTAATAATATAATAATATCGTATACTTTATGTCTGAAACACTTCCAGAGTTTTGATGATCTACTGATTACACATTCAATATATGCCTATTTCAACATGAGGCATGAACTATATGAGAAGAATGACAAGCAGCAGTTGATAGAATTATTACTTGTCCTTTGAGAGAGTGATGAAAAAACCTCTTATGTAACCATCCAGTAATATATCAAAAAGGAGTTAATCAATTGCAGAGATTAATTGAAAAATCATTAGAGAATATAACCATAGAAGATTTTGTAGTACAAGATATTGTTAATAGATATAACTCTATAAGAGTATTGAAATTGATGGTTGATAATATGCAACGCGCATCGCATTTGAAGTGAATATGGACTCGTGAACGTAGAAACTTCCCTCTGGAAGGTGTATGGGTAGATATTCATAAATATCTTGATGAGTGAGAGGGAATACTTGATAGATGTTTTGCTAAGGTAGAACAAGAACCTGAAAAAAGGTTATTAAATCAGTGAGAAAGGACCAGATTCAATTTTTTGATTGGAAATATTCAAAAAATAATACAGGGAATAATAGAGTGAATAAGAGATGAACTATGATCATATGAAAAACTAAAAGAAGCCGCATAAAAAAGTCCTCCCAATAGGGAGAACTTTTCCTGTATCATAATGTTTTTAGAATGGAAGATCTTCTACAGAAATTTCTTCTTCTTGTTTAGGTTTAGATTTCTTAACAGCTGGAGTATCATTAGCAGGAGAATTGTCTACAGGAGAAGGCATATCAACATTTGCTGAGCCACCATTCGCATCGAGCATAATCATATTTTCACCTACAATTTCAGTTCTATATCTTTTGCTTCCATCTTGCGCTTCCCATGATCTCGTTTGAAGTCTGCCTTCGATGTAGCACTTTCTTCATTTTGCGAGATATTGACTGGCTATTTCTGCAAGTTTTGCCCAGAGCACTACATTGTGAAATTCTGCTTGTTCTTGCTTCATTCCTTGTCCATCAGTCCAATTTCTATTTGTTGCTATAGAGAGAGTAGTCACACTTTGCCCGTTTGGAGTCTGTCTCAGCTCTATATCCTGAGTGATTCTACCAATGATCTGTACTTTATTTAAGTCCATATGTTCGTAATAAGCTAATAAAAAATGTATATTTATCTAAAAAATACAATAAAGAGTATATACACTTTATACTCGAAGTCAAAATATTTTTATTTTCCTCTTTGTATCCATTTCGCAATTCCTCACCAAAATAGGAGGCTGAGAGTACCAGCTCAAGGTATGATAGAAAAATAAGCTGCAATAAGCCAGGCCATAATAAAAGGTCTCATTTTCTGAGGATAGACTTCTACTATTTCTCTGATTTTTTGCCGAAAAACTGTGAGTTGAGGTTTGGGTATTCGTCTCAAAAAGAGTGGAAAACTCCTACTCTCACGAGCTATGATACTATCGATATGTCTTTCTGTTTCATCTATGATTTTTTCGCTATCCAAATGTGAAGATTCATCAAGGTAAATATACATGAAATTATAAAGCAAAAGTGTATATATGCAACTTGTATTCTCACAGCTTTATATTACAATAGTGCTAATATTTATTATATAGTTCATGAATGATTTCATCATCACAAGGGGGCGACATAGCTGAAGATAGAGTGGTTTCTCCAGACGAAAAATCAGGAGATACTATTATTTTTAAAAACCAATTTAGACCAAAAAATCTTGAGAATTATATTGGACAAAAAAATATAAAGAAGCATCTGAGCGTCTCTATCTCTTCTGCGAAAATTAGAGAGCAGCCTCTAGAACATGTTCTATTTTATGGCCCTCCTGGACTCGGAAAAACTACTCTTTCTGTAATACTTGCTCATGAAATGCAGTGTAATCTGCGAACAACATCAGGTCCTGCTATCGAAAAGCAGTCAGACCTCGTGAGTATTCTCTCAAACTTAGAACAGGGAGATATACTTTTTATAGATGAGATACATAGGCTTAGGCCACAGGTAGAAGAAATACTCTATACAGCCATGGAAGATTTTCAAATAGATATTATGGTTGGATCAGGGACTGGAGCTCAGAGTGTCCAACTTCCAGTAAAGCCTTTTACTCTTGTATGAGCGACAACCAGACTTTCAGCTCTTAGTTCACCCCTGAGAGATAGATTTGGGAATGTTCTCAAACTCGATTTTTACGATGCTGGAGATATTTCAACGATTCTTAAAAATAATTGTGAGACTCTTGGTTTTGATCTCTCGCAGAAAGTGCTCGAGGTAGTAGCGCTCAAATCACGAGGAACTCCGCGCATTGCAAACAGACTTCTCAAGATCCTGAGAGATTACCACACTATCGGCAAAGACATTACAGATATAAATATCCTCAAAGAAATATTCACAGACATAGGAATAGATGAAAAATGACTCGATTATCTCGACAGAAAATATCTCGAAAGTATTTGGAAAAACTTCAAATGAGGACCAGTAGGGCTCGGAACTCTCAGCTCAACTCTCGGAGAAGAAGAGGCAACTCTTGAGGATGTGGTAGAGCCATACCTCTTGCAAATATGATTCATAGAGCGTACTCCCAGAGGAAGAAAAATTACTGGAAGAGCGATTAATCATCTAGAGAGATAATATGAAAACTGCTTTTATTATTCATGGAACTTGATGAAGTCCTGAGGGGAATTGGTTTCCATGGATGAGAAAAAAACTCGAAGAGAAGTGATATAGGGTTTTTGTCCCAAAATTGCCAACTCCTGAAAATCAAAACTTAGGGAATTGGAATAAGACTTTTGAGAAGTATCTAGAATACATAGATAGAGATACTATTTTCATAGCTCATAGTTCAGGTCCTGCTTTTGTACTAAATATTTTAGAAAGTATAAACACAAAAATTTCAGCATGTTATTTTACCTCAGGATTCCTTGGTCTGATAAACAGACCAGATTTTGATGTACTTAATGAAACTATTACGGGTAGAGAATTTGATTGGAATAAAATACGAAAAAACTGTGAAAATTTCTATATGTGCCATGGAAGTGATGATCCATACGTACCACTCTCAAATGCCCAAGCCATGTCAGAAAAACTAGGAGTAAATATAGATATAATAGAAAACGCATGACACCTGAATCAGGAAGCTGGGTATACTCAGTTTGAATATCTGTTAGAAAAAATAAACGATTAATGAAAAAGTACCTTAAATATATCATTCTGTTCATTATTTTTATTATCTGAGTTATTTCTATCTCAGATTTTTTGACGAGCTATAAAGCGCAGGGCAATATTTATGTTTCTATTGATGATATCCCAAAAAATAAAGTCTGACTCCTACTTGGGACGAGTAAATATATAGCAGATGGACGAAGGAATTTGTTTTATTATTATAGAATAGAGGCTACAAAAGAGCTCTATAATACATGAAAGATACAGTACATACTTGTCAGCTGAGATAATAGTACACAGCAGTACAATGAAACTGATTCTATGAAAGAGGATTTAATATATGCGTGAATCCCAGAGGAAAATATTTATGGAGATTACGCAGGATTTCGGACGCTTGATTCAGTAGTGCGAGCGAAAGAGATTTTCAGGCAGGAGAGTTACACGGTCATTTCTCAAGAGTTTCATTTAGAAAGAGCGTTATTTTTAGCTCGTAGTGAATGAATAGATGCTATATGATTCGCAGCAAAAGATGTCCCAGTAAAACTTGCTCCCAGAGTCTGGATTCGAGAGAGACTTGCAAGAGTGAAGATGATGATGGATATAGTAGTTTGAGTAGAACCTAAATTTTTAGGAGACAAGATTGAAATTTGATTATAAAAAGGTAAGCTAAAAGTATATTATTAATCACAAACTATGTCACTTTGGCAAACACAATCATGGCAAGATATGCTTACCTCTTCTGGGCAAGCAGAGGAATATTTTATGATTGAGAGAAATATAGATACAACTTCGTCTCTCCCAAAGGGGGAGAATTGCGAGAAGGTTGTTATATTTGTAGAAAAAAGAAAGGTATCTCTCGGAGAATACGGACTCTTTGTGATTGGATTAGAATGAGAATATGACGAAGATTTAAAGGAGAGTCTCGAGTGACTCTGCAAAGAAGAAAATTGTCTATTTATTCAGGTCGAGACCATAGATTATTCTTTTTCTCACTCTGGGAGAAAGTCTTCGAAGGGTGATAGGGGGAAGAAATATTACAAGAAATTTATTCCACCATATACAGCGCTCATAGACCTCACTCTTGGTGAGCAAGAAATTCTCGCGAGAATGAAGCCAAAAGGGAGATATAATATACGGCTTGCAGAGAAAAAGTGAGTTGTAGTAGAACAAGTAGATAAGCATATAGGAAATATTAAAAAGTTTCATGCGCTCATGTCTGATACGACCTCAAGAGATAGCTTTGCGGGAAATACGCTTGAGTATTATAAGGTGTTTTTAGAGTCGCTTGATGATTCTCAAATGTTTTTTGCATATCATGATGGGGAAGTAATCGCAGCTGGAATCTTTGTAGTATCTGGAGAAGTAATGACCTATTATTATGGAGCTTCATCAAATCATAAAAGAAATCTCATGGCACCATACTTATTACAGTGGTGAGCTATACAGCATGGAATAAAGAGAGGATGTAAAATATATGATTTTCTCTGAGTAGCAGGAGACGAGGAGAAGAGCTCTTCTCTGAACTGAGTAACAGATTTTAAGATGAAACTTTCCCCAGGGAAATACCATGTCTCTAGAAGCTATATATTTGTGCATAAAAAGCTGAAATATCTAGTAATAAGTGTTCTGCGAACATTGAAAAAATAGGAGTATGAATATAATGAGAGTATTATTTTATAATTTTTATATTATGAGAAGTTTGCTGCTAGCTTTTTTATGTATATGTATGAGTGTTTCTTTTGCCTTTGCAGGGGAAAGTTCTTCATCCCGAAGTGAGTTTTGAGATGTACAACACTATGACTTTGATTTGAGTCTAGATATAGATGACGGGATTGTGAAACTTTCTTGGGATGATTTTCCACAAAATAGAGGTTTTCAGTGGTATAAAGTTATGTATTCTACAACTATAAGCGATCCAGTATATCCAGATCAAAACGCAGTATATGTAGGATCTCGTAGATCAGATACAAGTCATAAAATTGCTCTAAAATCAGATAATAAACATTACTTTAGGATCTGTGCTATTACTATGGATGATGATTATATAAAAAACAGATATTGTGGAAAGGTACAATCTGTAGAAACTGATATAGATGATACGTATGATAAAGAAGAGAAAAAAGAAAAAAATTATACTCAGAGATATAAAGATATTGAGTATTATGATTATGATTTCAAAGTAGAAGTAGATGAAAAGTGATATGCAAATGTTAAATGGAATACATACCTGAGTGTAGATGGGTTTCAATATTATAAATTATTATACTCTACAAAGTATGCGAACCCTTCGTATCCTGAAATAAGTGCAAAACATGTCGGAGATGATTTATATGAAACTGGTAAAAGTTTTAAAATTGATACGAGTAAAGAACATCATTATTTTAGGCTTTGTAGTATTGTAGATGAAGGGTACTGAGTGACTGCGAGATATTGTAGTACCACTAAGAAATTCACTCTTGATGATGAAGATGAAAGATACGAAGATAAGGATGATAACTATGAAGAAAAACAAGAGAATGATGAAGACACAAATATTTCCTCAGATCTCAAAGACCGTATTGATTCAAGATTAGAGGATTTTATAGAATCTCTTGAAGAAAAAGGATATAGTGATGAAGATATGGTAAAAGTCATAGATGATATTATAGGGAAGCTTGATAGGTATAAAAAAATAGATAAATACGCAAGAATAGCATCATATATGCAGGAAGTTCTTGAAGATTATAAAGAAGATTATGAAGATGAATTAGATATATTTGATGATATATTTGGGGAGTACTAATAAGTAGGAAAAAATAGAGGGATTTACGTTTTGTAAATCTCTCTATTTTTATATAATAGAAGCCAAAATTTGCTTATCATAAAATAAAGAAATATGTGAAAGAGAATTATACTCGTATTACTCATCTTACTTGGTTGTATATGAGGATACAGTTTTGTATCCTGAGGAAATCTTGTCTTTAGTCCTGACTTGCGTTTTGTTGTCAGTGCATCAGATAATATTTATATAGATTCAGAAACTCCACCAAAGAGTGTAGTAGTATATCAATCAAATTTTGATCTCAAGAATGCTCAAGTTACATCCTTATGTAAAATATCTTCAAAGTTCTTAGAATCAGCAAAAGGATTATACTTTTTTGAACTTGATTATTCTAATGATCGTGATTGCCGTAATGGAAACATTGTACTAACTATCTGAGATGATACCTATGCAAGTACG
>CALHAQ010000068.1 GCA_937931775.1 uncultured Candidatus Altimarinota bacterium
GATAAAGTAATAGAAGTAAATGGTGAAAAGATATCAGCAGATAAAATATATATATCAACAGGGTCAGTCCCAGCTATTCCAGCTATCGAGTGACTTGCTGGAACTCCATTTATGACAAGCAAGGATGCTCTTGAAAATGCACTGCTTCCTAAAAAGATGATAGTTATAGGAGGGTGATATATAGCTGTTGAGCTTGGTCATGTATATGGCGCGGCATGATGTGATATACATTTTCTCGTGAGATCATGAATGATAAAAGCAGAGGACAAAGATGTGAGAGAAGTATTTGAAAAAAATTTCTCGCAGAGGTATAATGTACACTTTGGTGTATCTCCTATGAAAGTTGAATATAAAGACGCAACATTTTTTGTGACTCTTGATAATGGAGAAGTAATGAAAGCTGACTCACTCTTTGTAGCAACATGAGTCAGACCTATGACAGATTGATTGGGTCTTGAAAATACGAATATCTCTGTAAATAAAAGATGATACATAGAGGTAAATGAATATCTAGAGACATGAGCTAGGTGAGTGTATGCTCTTTGAGATGTTGTAGGAAATTATCTCTTTAGGCATAGTGTAAATTTTGAAGGAGAATATTTGCTATGACAACATTATATTGATCTAGCTAAATCTCCGATAGTGTATCCACCTGTTCCACACGCTATATTTACATACCCTCAGATTGCAGGAGTTTGAGTGACTCAGGACGAACTGATTAAATCAGAAATGAAAGAAGGACTAGACTATGAAGTAGCTCTTCATAATTATAAGAACTCTGCTATGTGAGATGCAATGAAAGCTCAGGTATGATTTGTAAAACTTATTGCGGAAAAATCTACAGGTAAAATAATAGGAGCTCATATACTCTGAGAAAAATCTTCAGATATTATTCATATGATGATTGTGATTGTTTCTGCTGAGGAGACTGTAGATTTTATGCTAAATAAAATGATATTTATTCATCCTGCTCTCAGCGAGGTTATTCGTAACGCAGCGAGAACTCTCAAAAAAAAGCTTGATAGCTAGAAAATACAAATAGAATAACAATATAATTTCTTACTAAAATATATGAACGAACTCGCTGGAAGTGTTTCAAAAGCTCTTAAAGATTTTTTCTGAAATGAAATTGTTCTTGATTTCCATGATGAGAAATGAGATGGTAAACATTTTTATCTTGATATAACTTCCCAGAAATTTATCTGAAAGTCTCGTATTGAGCAATCTCAAATGGTATATAAAGTACTAGATGAGTTTATGAAAACAGGTTCTATTCATGCTCTGCGGATGAAGTGTAGAGTACCAAATAATAATTCTTAAATATATAAAATATGATAACATCAGAGTTAGAACAAAGGATAAAATCGCTTATATTGCAGTATAAAGTAATGCTCTTTATGAAGTGAACACCAGAGGAGCCTGCTTGTGGGTTCTCTGCAAACGCAGTAGCAATGCTCGTAGAATCATGAATATATTTTGAAAGTTTTGATATATATAGTGATGAAGATATCAGGCAAGGACTCAAAGAGTATTCCAGTTGGCCTACTTTTCCTCAGTTATATATAGATTGAGAACTTATTGGAGGAGTAGATATCATGTCAGAAATGTATGAAGCTGGTGAATTTAAAGAACTGAAAACAAAAAAAGAATTATAAATTAATATAGATTTAATGTCTAAACAATGGTCAAATACTTATTATTTGACTTTTTTGTTATTTTATTTGACAGCAGAAAAATAGTGTGCGATAATTTACTTAGATTTAATTTTTGTAACATGAATTCACATGACGGCTCTATTTTACCAAATTATAAATAACATTGAGAAGATAACTCATAAAAACTATAAAGACTTTAAGAAGAAACTTGAAGCTCTTCTAGAATGATTCAAAGCAGTAAAGGATATAGATAATATCAAAGTCCTTCGTAATAAACTAGAAAGACTTCTTGGTGAGTATAAAATTACTGATAAAAAGCATAAACCTATTAGAGCTCATCTGCGAGATCTCAAGAAATTTCTTCACGAACTTGATGATATTATTCATGAAATGGAAGAGGGAACAGAAAAATTAGAACTTGTTGACGTAATAAAAAAAGTAGAAAAAAGATATAGACCACTTTCAAAAATAAAACAGGAAAAAAGAGGAAATTATAAAGAAGTGGCAATAAAGAAAAAAACTATTTCTTATGAAAAAGAAATTATTAAGCTTCAACTTGAGCTTGTAAAACTTCAAAGACATATCGGAGAAACAGGACAAAGAGTGCTGATTATTTTCGAAGGACGAGATGCAGCAGGAAAATGAGGGAATATCAAAAGAATGATGGAATACTTAAACCCAAGAGTAGCAAAAGTAGTAGCACTACAAAAACCAACAGAACAAGAACAAGGACAATGGTATTTTCAGAGGTATTTAAAACATCTTCCTGGAGCAGGTGAGATCGCAATGTTTGATAGATCTTGGTATAACAGAGGATGAGTAGAACCAGTAATGGGTTTTGTAAATAAAAAGAATTATGAAAAGTTTATGGATGATGCTCCAAAACTTGAAGAAATGCTTATAGACTCAGGTGTAAAAATAATCAAGCTGTACTATTCAGTATCAAAGGCAGAACAAGCAGCAAGATTTGACGATAGAAAACTTAATCCACTTAAGCAGTTTAAGCTCTCTCCTATAGACCAATTCTCACAACAACTTTGGAAGAAATATACACTTGCGGAATATCATAATTTCAAAAATACTTCAACAAAAAAATCTCCTTGGACAATTGTAAACTCTGATGATAAAAAACTATCGAGAATCAATTCAATCAAATTCGTACTTGGACAATTTGATTATCCAGAAAAGATTTCAGATAAAGAGCTAGAATATGACAAAGATATAGTCATATCTGCTCAGCAAAAAATTAATATACTCAAAGATGAGATAGAAAAAGATGCTGATCTCTTCGCAGAATAAAAATAAGACTCCTAACTAGGAGTCTTATTTTTATTTAATTTAACAGATTTATATGAATGAATTGTTTTAAGCATTGCATGTAGCTCTGTACTATTCTGATAATATTTCTTTCTGTTTCTTGTATCTACAAGAGTCTCAACAATAGGGAGAATAATAGAAACAGGGAGTAAAAAAGGAAGTAATATCTCAATAATACTTTCAAGAACTTCTATCTCGATATCCAGATTATTAAGGATAGGATGTTTCTTTATTGCTATAGGAGATATATTAGTACTTTCATGGTATATATTTCTAGATTTTTCCATAAGAGGATTTAATCTACTTTGCCTATAGTAAAAATCATTAAGTGATCAGATTATACTTAAAATAAAAAAGATGAGTCCTATTCAATGAGGGGTTTGTATAGGAAATGCATCCAAGAAATTGCTGGTGATATTTAAGGAATTCCTTGATAAGGCTCAATTTATTGCAGATTGAGTATCTTTAAAAGTTCATTGTATATCAGAATCTAGCTCTTTTATAAGCTCAGAAATTTCGCTATTATTTAAGTTATATTCTTCCCTTATAGTGGATTCGTCTGTGAATGGGATTATCGAATACACCTCTGCTTTGGTGTATTCGATATGTTTTTTTAGAGGCTGGGATATATTTTCTATAGTCCATCTTTTAACTTTTTCTGGAAAGTTTATGATATTTTCAAGCATATATTTAATTATGTACAATATAATTATATATTACATAAATAACTACATATATCAATGCTTATGAGATAATTTCTCTTTCTAGTCCTGTCATATAGGCTATTCCGATTGCATCTGCGGCATCGTCTGGTTTTGGTATTTCAGGCAGTCAAAAGATCATTTGTATAGCTTTTTGCAGCTGAGCTTTCTTCGCACTTCCACTAGACGTTATTGCTTTTTTGATTTGAAGGGGAGTATATTCATGCAAAGTAATACCCCTGCGAGCTATTTCATGAATAATAACACCTCTCGCATGTGATACAGCTATACCTGTAGTGATATTGGTATTAAAAAAGAGCTTTTCTACTCCTACTCTCTCTGGTTTATGCAAGTCTAAAAGTCATGAGATATCTGCTCATATTTCAACTAATTTTTGCTCTAACACTATCTTCGGAGCTGTTTCAATAACCCCATAATCAACAAGAGTATATTTTTGTCACTGTTTATCGATAACAGCATATCATACTGTAGTTGTTCCTGGATCTATACCAATAATCTTCATGTTTGACTTTTAGTTATTTTATTTGACAATAATAATTATATGTGTCATAATATATCTATGAAGGAAACTTCATACGTGTACATACTCATTTCTAGAAAATATATAATTAATAATATATTTCCATGAAAAAAAGTAAACTAATTGTTTCTGCAAAAGTACTTGATGCTATCGCAGATTCATGAGTATTATCAGATGATGAGAAGCTTAATTTTCTCAGATATGTCGGATACATGTCTCACTCAGAGCAAAAAGAGCTTTGCAGCGTGATATAAATACTCTAGTAGAAAAGAGCTTCAGGAGTGGTTTCCTGAAGCTCTTTTTATATATGGTTGAAGTATTGCTCAAGATCAAGTCTCTCATCATCATATTGAAAAAGTTTTCCCTGTGAATGTAGTCTACTAAGTACCCCATCAACTATTTTCTCAGATACGTTTTTCCCATAAATACTTTTCTTCTTCATCTTTTTATTAGCTATAGCTCATTCAACAATGTCAGCGATAAGTCGTGAATTTATTGGTGGAGCTATTACATTTACCCCCTCTAGAATAGTTTCTGTTCTATCTGATCCAAATCTTACAGTAACACATGGAGTCTCTACTATGTTAGCCTCTTCTTGCATAGACCCAGAGTCAGTTACGACTGCTCCTGCTTGGCTAATCATATCTATGACTTCATGGTGATGAGCAAGCGCTTTTCCGTACGCAAAATTCTTTGGATATTTTTTTACTAGTTCTTCTATATCTGATCTAAGTCCATAGTTATCTATTGCAAATTCGCTAGCATACAGTCAGAGAAAACATACGTATACTCATCTCTCTATGAGCTTTTTTATTCCATAGTATATTGCGAGGAATCTCTCTTTTTTCTCACAGTTTTCTCGACGATGAATAGTAATAAATATGAAATCCTTTCCTTTCATGTTTGGAAAAGTTTCAAAAGCTTTAGATTGATGGATTTTAGTTTGAGAAAGAGTAATAGCGTCTGCAATAGTATTTCAAACTACTTCCATATTTTCTACTGGAAATCATTCTCTTTTGAGAGTTTTTTTATAAAGCTCATGAGGAAGGGCATAATATCATGCAGAAGGCTCTATCCCTCTTGTGTCAAATTGCTCTGGGTACGGTTCTATACTCCCAAGTTCATAGATATCTTTATCTTGAAGAGATTTATAATACTGATTCCAATCAAACTTACCATCATAGTAATCTCTGAATAATTTGTGGAAAAATTCAGCTTTAGGAGTAAATGTCCTAATTCATGCCTCTACATGTACCACTGCAAATTTATTGAGAAATGCAGCTTTGTCAGCTGTGGTAGCTGTAAGAGTATCACCGTGTACATAGGGAACAGGTATTTTTTGATAGTCAGCAGAAAGCTCTATGAGTATATGTCAGAGTCTTTCTATAATCATTGCATATTTTTCATGCAGTTTCCCATGAATATTGAGATTGATATCAACATCCATTCCAAACTCTCCTAGAACTCAATGAGAAAGATTATAATCATAGTGCTGACCAGTATGGATAAGAACTACAAGTTCTTTTCTTTTTTTAAGTTCTAAATAGAGAGGAGCTTGTTTTATTATATCTGGCTTTGTTGCAATCATGATAATATGTACATGACGCTTTCCTGATTTGCGGATATCTTCCCAGAATCCTTTCCTGATATGTAATTTATTTTCCCCAGACATTATGTATTTTTTAGTTCATAAAAAAATCTAGAGGAATTATGCTCTAGATTTAAGAAAATGCAAAGAAGTTTTATTCGAAGTAATTTTTCACAGTTCCACACATGTCTGTTACAGAAATTTGTAATACTCAGTTTTCTATTCAAGTAAAATGCATATTCATTGGATGGTTAGGTATATCTTTTCACATCTGCGAGCTGATCTGTTCAGTAATACTATTAAAAAGGCTCATGTTTTGATTAAAGTATGACAACCTATCGTCTTCATTAAGTTGTGAATCAATTTTTTTTACAAAGCTTACTGATTGTGTATCATTTCAATATACCTCATTTCAAATATGAGAGATATTAATTTTTACTTTCTGAAATGTTTTTCAATTTAGTTCTCAACCATATTCAATTTCTGGAAAATCTATTTCTGAAAGTTTATTCTGTTCTTCGTGATATTTTTCAATTTTTTCTTTTGATAGAGAAAAATAAGTTTTCATAACATAGTCTCAAAAATTATAAACATTAGAATCTGAATCATATATAACATTTGGAACACTCCATCATTCCATGAGAGCTCTTCTACTAGGCATATCTACAGCAAACTTTTGCTTATGAATAACTGATAGAGGTATTTCTGACGCTACAGTGTCTGCATGTTTTCTTGTTTCCTCTAATGCTTTTATTGCTTCATCTTCATCATAATATCATTCATGTTCTATAAATCATATCATCGACTCTAATGCTAAATCGGCAACTTTTTCACGTGGCATATTCAGCCATTGTTTTCTACTATCAATAGCATCAGAAACCTTAGATGAAACATCATTTATTGTAGGGACAAGCTTTGTTTTTCTAAGTCAGATATTCTCAATCTTTCTAAATTGAGGATCTTGATTTTGACTTTCTAGAAAAAGTCTCAAAGGAATTTTTCACACTGCAGTAAGTCACTCAGGAAATGATGTAATCTCTCTGATGGCTCTATATTCTATTGTATTATTTTCTTTATCATGATACACATAAAATTTTCACTCCTCGTCTCATAATTGAACTAGCGTTTCATTAACTCCTTCAATATTTCAATCTTTCCACTGATAGCTTTCAAATCTATTATACGCCAATATTTCTTGTAAAATATTTCAAAGCTCATTGTATTTGACTCATTTAAATTTCCTTTCAAAATTCTTTTTTACTTCTTCATAGTTTTCATCTCCATTTTTGAGATATTTATTTTTTAGGAAATTCTTCACAGATTCTCTTAGGAAATCTACATATTCTAAATCATGAGTTACTAAAAAGTATTCTCAGTTTTTATTTTTCATAAGAAATGGAGATTCTTCAGCATTTTCGATTTCTAAATCACTATGTAGCATTCAGCTGAAGTTTCTTCAAGCTGTTGTAGTTCTCTCATTTGCATCAGCAAGTGAATTAATTCAATTAGTGCTATTCATTTGTCAGCCATCTCTGAGTACTGTCTCAGTATATTTTTTTCACGATTTCTCATCTTCCCAGTATTCTATAACTCATGGTGATAAGAGAATAGGTATATCTATGTTTTCTTCTATAGTAATGTTACTTTTGCTTCATGCTATAATTTCTAGTTTTCATTTCCTAAGCGCTCACATGTTTACTATTACCAAACTTCCAGCATCGAAGTCTTCTGGAAGTTTTATTTGCCCATCATCAAGCTGGTTTGGATAGCAAGCCAACATATTCTCAATATTTTCAATATCATATACTCTACTTCACTCTCAACCTTGGTGCATATTAAATACTCAAGCAAGTAAATCATTATTGTTATTTTGTAGCTCATCTCTCTGTTCTGATACGCTGAGGCTTGAGAAAGAATTTAAATTTGAAGTATTCATAAGTTGGTAACAGTATAAGTTAAATAATCTATATAATTTTATTATAAATAATTAAAAATTGCAAAAACTGGATATGTGTATATATTTTGTATATAAATTATACACATATGAAAAATAAATACATTGCATATTTGCATAGCTGCTGATTGTCACAAGTTGAACTTACTGAAATCTTTTCATCACAATGAGATAGTAAAGCTTTTTATAATACTCTAAATTCTAAAAACTTAGAGAAATATGTTAAAAATAGTGCTAGAAGATCTAAGATTTTAGATAACTATGCAAAAATTTCTCTCAAAAATATAGATGATATACTGGAAAGATTAAATGTAACTATTATTACTCTTCGAGATAAGAACTATCCTGAATCACTCAAAAACATCCCACATACTCCATATGTACTCTATATAAGATGAAGTATTCCAAAGTCAGATATGTTTTGAGTGGTTTGATCTCGAAAAATATCTACTTATGGTAAGAAAGTAATTTCTCATATAGTTCCAGATGTATCTAAAATATTTCCTATCGTATCATGATGAGCAGCAGGATGTGACACACATGCACACAAAGCTGCCCTGGATGCATGAAATACTACAGTAGTTGTTATTGGGACAGGAATAGATCAAACTTATCCAGTGAGTAATGAGCAGCTTTTCACAAGTATAGTAAGAGAGTGAGGAGCAGTACTATCTATATTTAGAATATGAGAACCAGGAAATCCTTATAACTTTCCTGTAAGAAACGAAATAGTAGTAGGACTTTGTAGAGGAGTTTTACTTATAGAAGCCCAGGAAAAGTCATGAAGCCTTATTACTGCGTGACTGACTCTAGA
>CALHAQ010000069.1 GCA_937931775.1 uncultured Candidatus Altimarinota bacterium
ATTACAAAAGAAATTACGAATGAGTAATAGAGAAATAAAGAATATAAATAAGTATCAAGTATCAGATAGTACTATGAGTAGATGGGCTCAAAAATGACAAGAAGAAATAGAAAATTATCCTCAAACAAGAAAGTTATTTGAATCAATTCAATATATAGGTTTTTAAAAAGAAGCTCTAAGAGCTTCTTTTTTATTTCTTTATGAGACTGACAACCGTCTCTATATGATGCGTGTGAGGAAACATATCTACAGCTTGTACCTTTTCTATCTTGTAATCAGAGTTTTCAAGAATATATCAAAGATCTCGAGAGAGAGTAGCAGGGTTACAAGAAACATATATTATCTGCCGAGTTCCAAACTTGAGTATATTTGGAAGCGCTGATGGATGCATTCCAGCTCTTGGTGGATCAATTATGAGAAGATCTGCTTTTTTATTTTGATCTAAATATGTACCCAGAAACTCTTCTACCTTAGCGTTTACGAAACTTACGTTTGAAATACTATTCTTTTGTGCATTCTTTTTTCCACTCTTAGAGGCTTCTTCTACAAGCTCAACACTTACTACCTCATCAGCCACATCAGCAAATATCATACCAATTGTACCTGTTCCAGCATAGAGATCTAGCACTGTTCAAATTTTTTCATCATTCTGATAATCTAAAAAGAAGTTTTTTACAAGGTTATAAAGCACTTCAGCTCATTTAGAATTTGTTTGAAAAAAGCTCTTTGGCCCAATATCAAAAGTAAGACCTAAAAGAGTTTCTGTAATTACTTCATTTCCAGAAACAAGCTCCATCTCTCATATAAGCGTATCTGATTTATTAGAATTATGGGAAATATACACTGATTTTATATGTGAATATTTAATTACTAGTTCTTTTAGAAACTCTCTTATTTTCTCTAAAGATGCATTCTCATCAAAATCAGTATTTTCTTCGCGCTGAAAGAATCCTGGAGAAATAGAAAGTACAATGAGGATGTCTTCGCTGAAATGCATCCTACGCATCATAAAATGCCTCCAGAACCCTGTATTCATTTTTTGGTCATAAACAGGAAGACCTGAACTCTTACAAAACTCTTTAAGTTCTCTATAAATTTGATTTTGAATTTCATCTATCAGTAAACATTCATCATAATCCTCAACCTTTGAGAATTCTCCGCGTTTATGAAATCAGACATTAAACTCTTGCCGAATATCATCTCTATGAGATATATATTTCCCAAAGGAGAATTCTATCTTATTTCTATAAGCAAACTGATCAGGAGCTGCAATAATAGGAAGGAAATTAATCTTTTCTTGATATTTTTTAATATGAAACATAGACTCTTCTATTTGTGCTTGCTTGATTTTTAGCTGCTCATTATAGTCTATATTCATCCATGGAGCACCTGGAAATAAATCATAGGACTCAGTTTCTATGCGTGATTTTTCAAGGACATTTACAATCTGAGCCTCATAAAAGTCTTTTCTTTTTTTATTTATCTTAATATCAACTCTAGATCATGGTATAGCTCACCCCGTTATAAATGCTACTTTTCCATCCTCAAGTCTCACAAATCCTTTTCCTCAAAAAACGAGTTTCTCGACTGTGATATTTTCAACTATAGCTCATTTTTTCATAAAAATCTCTCTATAAATTAGTATAGAGAGATTGTAGGGAAGAAGTAGGGAATTGCAAAGTTTACTAGAAGGTTGGAAATACTATTTTTTCTACTAGCCATCTAATCTAATGAATTTCTTATCTTTTGTAATAGCTATATGTGTATCGCTACCAACTTTTACATAATAGGCTAAATCATCTGGTGTCTTTACTCAAGAAACTTCAACAGCTTCTCAGGCTCTCACTGGGATATTTCAAATCCCTCACTGCAATAGAACCGCTAATTCTCAAGAGCCTGAAAAACTCGTGCGTGGATTAATTTGAGATATCATATTGTAGAGTGATTTTCCCAAGGTTCATCATTTTGGTATATTTGATACTGTTGTTGTTCCATCCTTCAAAACTATTCTATTACTTTTCTCTTCTGGAAATTCTTGAATCGGATTATTTATTTTTTCTTTTTTCTGAGTAACAACACTATCAACAGACGCTACTTTCATAGTATCTATAATATTTACTCATACAGAAGCAATTTTCATCTCTCTTACAGGGCTATTTATCTTCTGAATGATCGTGTGGGCATTTTTCAGAATAGGCTCTCATACTTTTTCCATAACATTTTTAGTAGGGCCATGAGTCAATCATTCTGTGTGATGAATATGGGCATATATATATCTTGTGCCGTCAAAATTTCATTTTAATATCTTTTCTACTTGAGTTTTCGATTGAGGTCTTGTATATCCATCTAACATAGCCCATATCATTTGTTCCTCTGATGAAAGAAGTCTAGGATTTTGCTTATTTGGATTAGGTTTTTTACCAGAATCAATCTCACTTTTATGAGTAGGAATAGCATTATAGAAACTTCTTAATCCAGGATACATATTTATGACTGATTGAAGTCAGAGTTTTTTTACTGACGAAAAACCAGTTTCTAGAGAGCTCGTAAGTCTTCTCCCTTGTTTATCCCACCTTCCGTTAGTTGGGATAATCTGAACATATCACTGAGCATTTCCTCATTGATCGTTTTTTATATTATATCATCCTCTTGATTCAATCTGATTTCGATAAATAACATCAATCAGGATATAGTTTAATTGCTTCTTAGTAGGCTTTATTCCTGTACTTTTTTCAATTATAATTGAGGCTGCTTGTTTCATAGTATCTGGCATACCATGAAGGCTCAGATACTCATTAAGAGAAATCCCTCCATCTTCTTGAAACCCATGAGGACCTTCTAATATCTTCAAACCATCACTATCATTCATAAGCCCAAGAGAAACGAGCCTATGAATTAACACACTTCATTCTCTACTTCCTGGTTTAATAAAACGAGATACAGTGTTAAATATATCAGTATATGACATATTTCATTGCTTAATTTCATATCTTGCCTGTTCTGCTATTTGATCAAGAGATCTAGATTGTTCCACCGAGGACATAATACCTAACTCCTGTATCTGTTTTATGAGATCAGGAGTACTAGTATGTACCAGACTAGCTATATTTTCTAAAGAAGGTTCTTCTATAGCCTGAGTAGTAGGGAACTCTCCATTATTAATAAGCGAGAATAAAGTAAGTATTTTTTTTGTATCCTTTTTACTTACTAATTCTATTTTTGCCTGATTTCCAGAAACAATAGCTGTAATATCTATTTGATCCCCTCAAGTGAGATTTATAGAAATAGCATTTGGAAAATTACTATCTCATAAATATCGTGATACATTTTTTAAAATACCTTTGAGTTTATTAGCATCAATAGCTAAACCATTTTGATTTTCATTTAAAAAGTCTTGGGAGTTTTTTATAGAATCAGCATATTCCTCCATATATAATGCCGTAATAGCTGAAAAAAGAGAATCATAAGGCTCCTTTTCAGTATCAAAAGTAAAATCAGGCCAAAAACTATGAATATCTGATTGGGATATAACAAGCGTCTTCATTTGATTGAAATAGTCTCTAGATACTCCTATTCTTTCTTGTAATCTGTTATATTCCTCTGTTCAAAAGTTTTCAGGATTATCACTATACATTGTAAGCCTTCATTGTATATCTTCTCTGATATATTTTGGCATAAAAGACTTACTTCTATTATACGCATCCTGGAGTTTTGAAACTTTTAAAGACCACTTTAAAATATGTTCAACGCGTCATAATTCTTCTGTTCACATAGTATGAGGATCTTCCTCAAATCATGAAATTTGTTCCTGAATAGTATTACTAGTATTTTCAGAAAGAAATTCTTTATATCTTCCAAATTTACCCTTGATAGATATTAATCTCTCAAATAATCCTATAAGCTCATCAAAGTTATCTATTTCTTCAGTTGAAAGATCTGAAAGAGCTTTTCCTTCAAGATAACTTATTAAAATAATATTTTTTATTCTTCCTTTATCATTGACTCATCCATTTGAATCAAAATTTCTGAGCCTAATAATAACATCATGTAGCTTTGCATGTAGACGTATCTGTCTTTTTAAAGAATTAATGGCATTTGGAGTTTTATAGAAATCGCTCTCAATAGTAGCAATATACCAAATTATTTGCTTAATACTTCATTGTAAAAGTGGCACACTTCTAACATAATCAATAAAATCTTTTTTAGACTCTATTGCGTTAACAAGAGTATCTGAACCAACTTTTTTTTCTAAATTATCTAGCGCTCACCAAAATTTTGAATCTTTTGGAAGATTCTTTTCTAGCCCCTCAATAAGGGTTTGCTTTTGATTTAAAGGAGAATCATTTATTTCAGGTGATCATACTGTTAATTCAACAGTCATAAGAAAAACATAAAAATATACATATTATCAAAATAACATATTTGTTCCAAAATAACAAAAAAAGCTTTGATTTCTCAAAGCCTTAAAATATTTATAATTACATCATTCACATTCCTGGCATAGCTCACATTCATCACATAGGAGGCATTCATGTAGGGACATCAACTGATCAAGGAATATCGCTAATAGCTGATTCAGTAGTAAGAAACATCCCAGCAAGAGATATTGCTTCTTGGAGAGCAATTCTTTCAACTTTCTTTGGATCAATAATCCCAGATTCAATCATGTCTGTAAATTCTTCCTCAG
>CALHAQ010000070.1 GCA_937931775.1 uncultured Candidatus Altimarinota bacterium
AGTGGTTCTGATACTTTTACCCCTTTTGGTACGTAGAGAAATGTTCCACCAGACCAAACAGCGTAGTGAAGAGATGCAAACTTATGATCCGTAAGAGGGATAGATTTTGCAAAGTGCTTTTTAATAATTACTTCATACTCAGGGTTTTTAAGAGCATGAGACAGATCATCAAATATTACTCCCATATCTGCTATCTCATCTTTGAGACTATGGTACACCGTCTCACTATCATACTGCGCTCCTACTCCAGCAAGAGCTTGTTTTTCAGCTTCTGGAATACCCAGTTTATCAAAAGTATTTTTAATACTTTCAGGTACATCATCCCAAGTTTTATTATCTCCCGCTCCTTCTGGTTGCGCAAAGTAATAAATACTTTGCAAATCAAGGTCTGAGAGATCAGGCCCCCATTTTGGCATAGCTCGCTCCTCATAGAGCTTCAGAGCTTTGAGTCTCAGCTCGAGCATCCACTCAGGTTCCTCATTTGCTGAAGAGATTTGTCTCACTACCGTTTCGCCTATTCCCTGAATTGCTTCTCACTTATAAGCAACTTCATCTGAGAAGTCCCATGTTCATTGTGTTGATACTGTTGACATAATTTTTTATGATTATTTTTAAAGCTCTCCGAATCCTTCTTGGCTAATTTGTTTTGCTAGTTCCTTTCAACCTTCTTTTACGACTTTTCCAGCCTTCATGACAAATACCTTGTCTACATCGATATACTCAAGAATCGTGAAATAGTGAGTAATAATAATGATAGAATTTTCTGGAGAACTGAGAGATTGGAGCATTGTTGCCACCGTCTTAAACGCGTCAAGATCGAGTCCACTATCAATCTCGTCAAGAATGATATATTTAGGTCCTATGAGCTTCATTTGAAGAATTTCTATTTTTCTCTTTTCTCCTCCTGAGAATCCAACATTGAGATCTCTTTCAAGAAAAGCTTCATCAATTTGCAGCTCAGCTAAATGAGATTTTACAAATCTCTTAAACATAAATGGTGAAAGTTCTGTGAAGTCATCATTATTATTTTTAGAAGAAATATTAAATATTGTTCTGAGGTATTCTGAAAGCTTTACTCCCTTTATCTCAGGAATGTTTTGAAATGAAAGAAATATCCCAGCAGCTGATCTTTCATCTGGCTCCATTTCTAAAAGATCTTCTCCCTCTATAGTAATATCTCCAGATCTTACTTCGTATTTTGGATGTCCCATGAGGACGCTTGAGAGAGTAGATTTTCAGCTCCCGTTTTTTCCAAGAAGACAATAGTTTTTTCCCGGCTCAAAATCAAGAGAAACTCCTTTGAGAATCTCCACATCTCCAGCTGAAACTTCTATATTTTTTATTTGTATCATACTTATATTTATTTTCTAAAATTTAAACATTACTATTTTATTAATATTTAAATATATACAAGCTGATTTGTGTGATTTTTATATATATCCAAAATATACACCCTTGCTTACGAAAGCCAATTGTAAACAAATTGTGAAAAACTACTATTTATCCTCATAAACTAGACAAAAAATATTTATATATTTTGTCTAGTTCAATATCACATTGATGTTTGACATAAAAGTCAAAAAACATACAAATAGTATAGAAGTTCTCTATTTTTAGACAAAAAAATCGAGAAATTCACAATTTGTTAACAAATCAGGTCGAAAATGAAGGTGAAAACTGATATAAATATTCATACTTCTGTTCTTTTAGAAGAACTTGTATGAGCTATAGATATTAGTTCTTCACATAAAAACATCATAGTCGACGCGACACTGTGACTTGCATGACATGCAAGTGAAGTAATTAAAAAAATGAATCCTCTGGATACATTTATCTGATTTGATGCAGATGAGAGAAATCTCATACTTGCAAAACAAAGACTCGGAAAAATACAAACACAAGTAGAAATAATTCTGATTCATAGTAATTTTGAGAATATAAATTCTGAATTAGAAGCTCGAGATATTACTTCTATTACTGGAATATACTACGATCTATGAGTGTCGTCTTTGCATTTTGATGAGGCAGAGAGATGATTTAGCCTCCGGCTCGAAGGTCCTCTCGATATGAGATTTGATACAAGCCAGTGACGAACTGCTGCTGAGGTATTGAACTACTATGAAGAAAAAGATCTCTATAGTATTCTGAAAGAATACTGAGAGGAGCCTCATGCTCGAAAAATTGCAGCAAGAATTATTACTCAACGAAAAAAAGAAAAATTCCAGACAACGACAAATTTATGTGAGTTTCTAGACAAAGAAATAAATTCACATATCAAGACAAAAACAAGAGTCTTTCAGGCCCTAAGAATAGAGGTAAATGGAGAACTCGAGACGCTAAAGACTAGTCTCACATGAGCGATAAGGCTCCTAGCACCTGATGGAAATATATTTGTAATAAGTTTCCACTCTCTTGAAGATAGAATTGTGAAACAAACATTTAAAAAAGAAACCAGAGACTGTATATGTAGAGATCTCATATGTACATGTGGACATAAAAAATCTCTCAAGATTATAAATAAGAAACCAATACTCCCCAGCCCTGAAGAACAAAAAATAAACTCTAGAAGTCGAAGCGCAAAAGCCAGACACGCACAGAAAATACTATAGTACTCGAAAAGGTGTAATTTACTCTATAATCTCTCACTTCGTTAGATGAATCCAAGACTCGTGATGACCCAAAAACAAGAGAGCTTCCTTGCAAAGAGAAAGCAGAGTAAGCAAAAACTCCAGTTTGGGTATCAATCCACATACATAGGATTACTGGGAATGATAGCATTTCTTCTCATTTATTATGTATGGATTCTCAATGCTAATGCCACTCAAGGGTACACTATTAGAGAACTAGAAAATATTCAAAAAGAATATAAGGTAGAACTTGAAAGACTCGATGTACAAATAGCTGAACTTGAAAGTACAGGGAGTGTTTGATCGGATGAAACACTCCAAGAAATCATGGAACAATATGAAGATCCAAACTACCTAGTAATAAAGGAAAATGTACAATACGTATATAACAATTAATTTTCATTGCTATATACATGAAAAATCTTACAATCTTAGCAACTATATTTCTAAGATTTTTTTGTGCCAGAAGCTCTCAAACGACTCATACACAATATTTCTCTCTTACCTGGAATTGGTGAAAATAGAGCCACAAAGCTTGCCTTTTTTATGCTCTGAGCAAATGAAAATTACTTAAAAGAACTCAGAGAAAATATCTTAACTATAAAAGAAAATACAGCCTCATGTGAAACATGCTGATCAATAACTGATGCTGGAAAACTCTCATGCTCTATTTGCAATAATGAAAACAGAAATCACTCTCAAATATGTGTCGTGGAAGAATACTTAGATCTATTAACTCTTGAACAATCATGATGATATACAGGAGTCTATCATGTACTCGGATGAGCTATTTCTCCTATGAATTGAGTATTTGTTGGGGATCTCAATTTTTCAAAATTATTCACAAGAATTCAGGACGCTGATAATAAAATAGAAATCATTATAGCAACAAATCCAAACCTTGAAGGAGAGGCAACCTCAACATTTCTCTGCGAAGAAATAGAAAAAAGGAAGCTGAAACATAAAGTAACACTGACTAGACTCTCGAGATGACTCAGTTCTTGATATATAGAGTACGCTGATACTATGAGCCTTGTAAGTGCTATGCGAGAACGTAAAGAAATATAATCATGAAAAATATAGTTATCTTTTTCCCTACAGATAAAATTGTATCTAAGGCATATGAATGACTCTCTGAATCAATAGAAAATAGAGAGATGGAGATGCTATCCCGATTTCCACAACAGCAAATACAAATATTTATGGCCCGCATGAAATGATCATTTCATGAAGGGAATTTATTCACTCCTGACTTTCAACTTATTTGAGAGTCTTGGGAAATATATATATGAAAGAAAATTAATGCTGATCTCGTATTAGGTTTTAGAATGCCGGAAGGAGTGAGTCATAAATACCCAAGTAACATGAGAGATATCTGTATCGATAAATCCATACTTGAGAATCTATTTCCTGAATTTACAATAAAATCAATTATATGTAATAATTACGATGATATACAAAAGAATTTTCATAAAATTCTCACTAAGAAAAAAGTTTTAAAGCCAGTTTCAGAATCAGGATGAAGGGGTATAGGAATATCGGATAAAATTCCCAATAGAAAAGTTCTTCTTACTGAAAGGTTTCCATATTTATTACAAGGATTTCATGATACCTCATGAGGGTTTTACGGTCTTTGTAGTGGAACCCATGATTTTCGAGTAGTATTGCTTAATGGTGAAATTATATGAAAAATTCTCAGGCAGCCAAAAACATGAAGTTTCGTTTTTAACACTTGGTCCTGAGGGAGTCTAACAGATGTTTGGGATTTTGAGATTCCTGAGAATATTATGAAAATAGTGAAAAAAATAGACACTTATTGCTCTCGTTATACTCATAGATATTATTCTATAGATATGGGACTTGGGAAAAATTGAGAAATCAAAGTATACGAACTAAACTCTGCGTCAGCACTGTCAAATACCTATATCGCACATAAACTCTGAGATTATATTGTAAAAAATATATTGAAAGTATCATAAATATTTTTAGACTTAAGGTTATAATATAAATCAAAAACATGACAGAGTTTTCTCCTCCATCCAGATGAACTGCACGAATTACTAAAAAACAGCTGAAGAAGATGCAGGAAAATTATAGAAAAGCTGCAGAGTTAGCTGAGGATTTCGAAGAAAAGGAGAAACTTGAAAAAAAGCAAGAGGTTGAGAAACTTGAAAAAAAACTTGAGGACATGTTTTAAATAAAAAAGAAGTTTGTAGACTTCTTTTTTATACTTTATTTCAAGCTTCATCAATAACTATAGCACTTGAATAATGGTGAGAAAAAGATGCAGCTTCACTATATAAACTGTCCATATATTCACGATAAATACTTGTAGATCCATCTCTTGATGATTCAAGAACTGTCAATTGTGCTTTGTTACCTTGTTCTCAGGTACTTGACTCTAATAATATTTCATAACTAGAGCTTCATCCTAAGAATTCACTTTGATATTTTTCGATAAGAGTATATATGAAACGCAATAAACAAGGGTATTCTTCAAAATTATTTTCTCATAAGCGAACAGCTTTCAATAAATATGAGTAACGCTTTGTTTGAGTCGAAGAAGTGTAAACATGCGTTTTAAAATCTCATATTCATACAGGAATGATAAGATGATCATAAAAACTTAAACAAGTATGTATAAAGTTGTCTTTTCCCTCTTCTTGTATATCGATATCCTCTAACTGAGATAATAAAAATTTTCGAAAATGCCTCTCTCATTTTGAAAATCGATTATCAAGAAAGGTATCAAATTCTAATTCTTCATCTCTTACAGATTCTAATACTCGAATAAGAGGTGCATGATTCAAGAATCAAAGCTTTTTTCCAATAACTTCTTGATCTGAAAATCTATCTATACTAAGATCTGCCCGAATTCGATTAAGTACATATGACTCTCTTGCATGTTTAGCTGCCTCTATATCTGAAAACCTCCAAAACGTACGCTTCAATTTTTCAATCTCATCAGCGATATCATTTTGTTCTCTTCACATAGAGACATTAATAATAATATCTAGCTGTTCAGGAGTATCAATTCATCAAATTGTAAAAAATATTTCTTCAGATAGTGGTCCTAACATATCAAGGTTTACAACATCAAATTGTTTTGAAGTTTCTGGAGATTTCATATATTTTTTTAATTCTCATACATATGAATTAATACCCAGAGCAGTACTTCTATCTATAAATGTTAACTCACCCTCTTCATCTTTTTTTCATCAAATTTTTGCTCTTTCAACTCATGTTATAAGCCGAGCTGGAACACCCATATTTATGTAAAATTCAGCTTCATGACACTCTATACCCGGAAGACAAAGGATTCTTTTTTGGTCTCAAACCTGAGTTTTCCCGAGTCCTATAAATTCAGCAACAAACATCCTCCATCACTCTTTTCATGAAAAATTATAATCAAGATTCATACCCTTACCGAGTCCTCAGGGATTTTCACTTAAATACGCTGCTTGTTCTCTTGTTTTCATACTATGTACAATACGCTGCAAAATTTTACTATCAGCGTTCGTTAAAACTTGTGCTACAATGGTAGCAGTATCACCTGATAAAATCTTCTTCATATACGTTGGATGTATACTTGCATAGAGTAACAACATAACTATTGTATCGTATTTCTCTTGTTCACTTGAACTTGTAGATATAGTATTGTAAAGTTCAGACATTTTAGACTGTATTTCTAACTGTTTTTCTGTAGCTTGTTTTTGAAGACTGTAAAGTTTTTCTAAATCAATTTCAGGCATAAAATCACCAAATTGCATTTTTCCAGCAATAGCATTTTGAAATGCTTCTTCTAGCATATCAACAAATGCAAACCGAGAAAGAGTTCATTCTAATTTCTTATAAGTAGATTCTATATTTGTATCATTAATTTCTAGATATGTCTCACAGAGTATAACTGTATCAAGTATGTGTTGCTCTGCTTCCTGTAGATGAGATCTATAAACTGTACGAGAATGCTTCCTTTTTCTTTCAAGCCATATTTCATAGAGAGCTTGTATTTTACTACGATTTACCATCTTATAACGAGATGGGATTTGTTTGATACGCTCACGAATATCTTCAATACCCTGAAGGTAGTGAGGTCATGTAAATTCTTGCCCATTCAAACAATCTTCATCTATATTAGCTCACTGATTTCACAATTGTTCAAAATTTCACAAGATGGTTTCTGCCTCTCACTCTATCTCATCTATTAATTTTCGTACCATTCCTTTTGTTTCTGATATTTGAGTTTGAATTTCTAGAGTCATTCTTGGTATACTAGAAAAATTTGCTCGCTGCTGAGAAAGATCACCCAGTACAGAATTTGCATATGTGATTTTATCTTCTACTATCTCCATCGCATCTGATATTTGTTCATATCCCACAAGGTGTTCAAATACTTCAACTCCTTCTCTTATTTGTGATGAAACAATAGATCATACCTCTTTTATTTTTTGAATTATACTTCTATGATATGTCTCTCTATGGAGAGATGTATCATTTATATCTACAAGTAGTTGTGCAACAAGATTTTTCGGGGTCTGTTTTTCTGTGACTTCGGAAATATCATGAGTTCATATATTGTTGTTATCAATACAATCTCAAAAAATATGTGTTGAAAATAATTTTTTTTGTTCTTCAAAGTCCATATTTCATGACTCTTTTCAAGGCTTTCATAAGATTTTTCTTATCACAACTGGTAGTAATGATCATCAAATTTCTACTCTATTCCAGTCATCTTGAGATATTTGTAAAATATTTTCTCTACATTGAAAAAATAATATACTATCGGCCCATAGCTTATACTTAATTCTTCACGTCGAAGATCCATATAAAAGTGCTGAAAACAAATGCTTACGTTCAGTAGCTGATAAATCTAATCAATGAAGATTAAAAGCATCTATTATAGAGTCAGATAGCGCTGTACCTCAAACTATTGTATCAAGAAAATTAGCTTTTTGAGAAGAAAATTCTTCTTTATTAGGACAAATAGAGCTAATAAGATCTTTGATAGCTCTTTGCTTCTGTAAATTTGATTCGAGCTCTGAGGTTTTAGGGACATTAGTCATAGAAAAAATATCCTGTTCTCAGGATACACCAGCAAGACTCCCATCCAACATTGAGGTCATATTATTATTTTTTATATTTTAACTTATTTATTTTAAATAAATAAAAAATAATGTCAATTATATTATTTAATCCAGCCTCTACATAAATCAATAATGACTTTTGCAAGTTTTTGAGGATCATGACGAACCACATCACTTTCATTGAGAAAATCACATTCAACTACTTTGTAATCTTTTCATGAAAAATCCATACCTTCTTTGAGTTTAACAGGTTTTTT
>CALHAQ010000071.1 GCA_937931775.1 uncultured Candidatus Altimarinota bacterium
GCAACCTACTATGATGCGTTTAGAGTCAGATTTTGCTGAAATGTGTCTTGCAGGTTCTGTAGATAAGCTTGATATAATTGAGGACGTACAATGGAGTACAAAAAAAGCTGTTACAATAGTACTTGCTGCAAACTGATATCCAGGTAGTTATAATAAAGGAGAAGCTCTTACACTTCCTGATGTAACTGGTATTGATAGTGTTAAGATATTTCATGCAGGAACAAAAAAAGATGAAAAGGGGAATCTAATAACTTCTGGTTGAAGATGACTAGCTGTTACAGGTATAGCTGATACATATGCAGATGCGAAAAAACAAGCTATGATTATAATAGAGCAAATAGAAGGAGAAAATCCAGATATATATTTTTATAGGACAGATATAGCTCAGTCAGCTATAGATAATGAAAAAATGGCTGCATAATTATTACTATATCAAATAAATAAATCATGACGAATATATGAATTTTTGCTTCTGGATGACCGAGATATGGTGAATGAGGGAGTGGAGCAAAAAAAATTCTTGAGCAGGTAGTTTCTGGTCAAATAAAAGTAAATGAAATTACCCTTGTATCTAACCATATCGAAGGATGAGTCTATAAGATATATCAGGATATGTTATCAAAAATACTTACTTTGGGTATTGATATAAAATATTTACACATTCCTTATTTTCCTACAAGATGAGAAGATGGAGAATTTTCTGACTTTGATAAAAAAATTATCACTAATATATGCCAGAAGATATTTTCTGAAAATGAGTTGGATTATGTATTCCTTTCTGGTTATATTAAACATGTATTGTGAATTGCTGTAAGTAAATTAGTGAATATCCATCCTGGACCTACACAAGAACCATATTGATGAGTTTGAATGCATGGAATGAAGGTACATGAAAAAGTTTGGGAGGACTATCAGGCATGAAAGATTGAGCGAACGTGTGTTACTATGCATTATGTGACTGATGAGGTTGACAGGGGTCCCGTTATCTGTCAAATACCTGTTGAATTAAATGATTGTAATTCTGCAAAAGAAATTGCTAGAAAGGTAAACAAAGTAGAGCATGAATGGCAATGGCAAATCACAAAAATGGTTATAGAGGGAAAGATATATCTAGATGAAGAAGGTATAGTTTATTGTCCAAAAGATTTTCCATTTAAGTCAGAAATCGATTTAAGTGCTTCAAGTACATAAAACAAAAACCAAGAAATTATTCTTGGTTTTTTTGTGGCTCTTGAGTACAATGATTTTAATTAATATTTATCTTTCATTTATATGCATCATATTGTCGATATTATAGTAGGTTTAGTAGGAAGTATGGGCTATCTTGGTATATTTACTATGATGGTTATAGAATCCTCGTTTATACCATTCCCGAGTGAAGTTGCGATGATTCCTGCTGGGTACCTCTCAGCTCAGTGAGAGATGAATATTCTTATAGCGCTTCTTGCTGGTACTCTTGGAGCAGTTGCTGGTGCTACTATAAATTATTATTTAGGAATACATTTTGGGAAAAAAGTAGTACGAAAAGTTATTCATAAATATTGAAAATATATACTCCTGCATGAGGATCATTATGTAAAGGCTGAAGAATATTTTAAATCTCATGGACCTATCACAATGTTAGTTGGGAGATTCATCCCAGCTATTCGTCAGCTTATATCTATCCCAGCTGGAATATTTAAGATGCATTATGGTAAATTTGTTTTATATACAGCGATTGGTGCGGGTACTTGGAATCTAATTCTTTTAGGAATCTGATATATAGCAGGGAAGAATGATGAACTTGTTAAAAAGATTCTTGGAGAGACATTCCTGATGATTATAGTTATTCTCTGAACTATAGTTGCTATGTACGTCATATATGTGAAATCACAGGCTAAAAAATTGAGAAAAATAGAAAAAACTATAGAACACAACATAGAAGATTTAGAAAAACATAAGAAACACCATAAGAAGAAATAAATGAAAATAGAGGCTCTTAAAAATAAAAAGATTGCAATACTGTGATTCTGAAAAGAATGACAGAGTACTCTTGGATTTTTAAAAAGTCATGGAATTACTGATATTACTATTCTGGATAAAAGTGTTATATGTAGTGGGGATTGTGATCTAGAATATGTTAGTGGTGAATGATACTTAGATAATCTTGAAGTTTTTGATATCATTTTAAAATCTCCAGGTGTTTCTCCTTTTCAAGAAGAGCTTCTTCCACACAGAGATAAATTTGTATCTCAAACTCAATTATTTTTTGGGAATTATTCAGGGAAAGTTATCGGTATTACAGGTACAAAAGGGAAGTCCACGACTTCAACACTTCTTTTCGAACTTTTAAAAACAGCATGATATGATGTAAAACTGGTATGAAATATAGGATCTCCAGTATTGGATGAGATAGACTTTTTATGAGAGATACACGATTATGTTATATATGAGCTTTCAAGTTATATGCTCCAGGATTTTGTCCCTCACTTACATATAGGATATTTAAATAATATTTATCCCTGTCATTTAGATTGGCATTTTGATTCATTTAATATTTACAGGGAAGCTAAGGTAAATATCCTCAGGGATGCTGAGCTTAAGATAGTGCATGGTGATTTTGTGAATGATTCTGAAATACTCGAAATTAATACAGAGAAAATATTTTTTGATAGTAAAGGGAGATATCAATTTGATGAAAAAGGATTTTTTATAGACGGAGAATATATTTATTGAGGATGAGTAAAACTTCTTTGAGATCATAATAGAAGGAATATTGTAGGAGTGATTTCTATCCTGGATCATATTATAGCAGATAAAATACGACTACATACAATATTAGACTCTGTACTGCCTAGTTTTTGAGGTCTCCCGAATCGTATAGAAGATATTTGAAGTTATGAATGAATACGATTTATAAATGACGCTATAGCAACGACTCCAGAGAGTACTATTGCAGCAATACAGACTTTTTGATGAGACCTGCAAACTCTTTTTCTTGGCTGAGAGGATAGTTGATTTGAATTTATGAGCTTAAGAAAAGAAATATTAAACTCTGCAGCGCAAAATATCGTTGCGTTTCCAGATACATCAGAAAAAATATTCCCAGAAATCGAAATGAGAGATTATGAACAAGCTTTTGAAATAGAGATAGAAGGGAAGAGTATACAGTTTATTAAAACCCGAAGTATGAAATCTGCTGTTGATTTTGCTTATAAGACTACATTTCCTTGAAAAGTAGCTCTTCTTTCTTGCGCGGCCCCTAGTTTTTCCCTATGGAAAAGCTACCTAGATAAAGCCAAAGAGTTTAAATTAGAAGTCCAGAGTTACTAATCCGAAATTTCTTTGTATAACTCTTTTAATTTTCTCTCAAGAACATTGAATGTATATACTTTTTGCAAATCAGAGAGGAGAGTAATTTGACTCGTATATCAGATCTGACCTCATTGATCATTATATATATTACTTGTATAGTTTTCATAAACTTGCTCTCTGAGTTTTGGAATATATCATAAAAATATATCTAATTTCCTTAGTGCTGTTTCT
>CALHAQ010000072.1 GCA_937931775.1 uncultured Candidatus Altimarinota bacterium
AGAAATACTGAAACCTAGCTGTAGTAGGAGATGATTGGCAATCTATATATTCATGGAGATGAGCTGATATGAGAAATATACTGAGCTTCAAAAAAGATTATCCTCAGGCAAAAATAATTAAACTCGAACAAAACTATCGAAGTACCAAACATATCATTTCGGCTGCAAATGCTGTTATTAAGAATAATAAAGAGGCTCTAGATAAGCAGCTCTGGACTGATAACGTACAAGGAGAAACTATAAAATATGCTGCGGCTGTTGATGATAGATCTGAGGCAAACTGGATTGCAGAAAACATTTTAGAAAATAATAAGCAGGGCTGAAAATATTCTGATAACCTTATTCTATATAGGACAAATGCTCAATCTAGATGACTGGAGGAAGCACTTCTCAAAAACACTATTCCATATAAAGTTATCTGAGGTACGAAGTTTTATGATAGAAAAGAGGTAAAGGATATACTCGCGTATCTCAGATGTATTCTCAATCCTCATGATCCCGTAGCACTGAAAAGAATTATTAATACTCCAAGTCGTAAGGTTGGAGCTAAATCTATTGAGACCCTAGATAGTTATAGAGAGAACTTTGGTATTGGTTACTTTCAGATATTAGAAAATATTGCAGAAATAGATGACATGAGGCCAGCAGCTCGTATAGCGTTGTGAGAATTTTCTGATATGTTTCGAGAATTTTTCTCCATGTCAGAAAAAATAAGTGTTTCAGAGTTGATTTGAGAGATTATTAGAAAAATCTGATACGAAGAATTTTTAAAGTCACAGTTTTCTCAGGACGAGTATGAATCCAAAAAAGAAAACCTTGTCGAACTCCAAAATGTAGCAAGTGAGTATGACTGACTCGCTCCAAGAGAAGGACTTTCTCTATTTTTAGAAGAAGTAGCTCTTATCTCAGATCTAGATTCTCAGGATGAGTCGCAAGACTTTGTCGTACTTATGACGATTCATACATCAAAATGACTTGAGCAAGAAAGAGTATTTGTTACAGGACTTGAAGACGGGATATTCCCACATTCACGAACACACTCAAATCCAGCTGAGCTCGAAGAAGAACGTAGACTCATGTATGTTGCGATGACGAGAGCAAAAAGTGAGCTTTTTATAAGCAGAGCTAAAGAGCGACTCTATTTCGGTGACTATGTGCGTAATCCTGAAAGTAGATTTGTATCCGAAATACCAGCTGAACATATAGAAGAGGTCGAGATGTCTGGATGATTTTCATTTTCTACTGATTCATCATTTTGATCTAGTTCTAGTGAGACTACCATGAGAGCTGTGAGAGCTCCGATTGTGGAAAATAATGTTGCTGATTTTAGAGCCTGAGAGCAAGTACAACATCATAAGTTTGGTATCTGAGTTATAGAGTCACTCCTATGAGAACTCGCTGAAATCAGATTTAAATCTGGAATGAAGAAAATGAATATTAGAATCGCTCCTGTAAAGAAAATAATATAATATTGATTATCCGGCATATTGTTTTAATATAAACTTAATGAATATTTTTTATTTTCAATGTAATGAAGGTATCCGAGTCACCTAAGTTAGGTCTATTAGAACATATTAATTATATTTTCGAAGATACTCGAAAACAAATAGCGACTCTAAATGATGATGATAATCCTATAAATTGGCAATGATATAAGCGTCTTTCTCTCCATTTACTGCAAAAACTCCCTACTGATATTAGTATGCAAGTATCAGCTCTATTATGAACTTCATACTGATTACCTGCAGCTATAGTTCTTACTATGCACCACGTCACAACTGCTGCTATTACACTTAATCTACATAGAAATAAGACTCATGGTTCTATTAAACTAGACCCACTATTTGTTGCAGCTTCTGAAGCCTTTATTAGACCAAATTCTACCATAGTAGCAAAAGAATGGGTTGCTGCTCATACACAACATCATAGAGAGTCAGACATTCTTTGGGACATGCAATCAGAAAATCTCTGAGACGTCCATTCTCCTTTAGCTGAGACAGCAGCTCTGAAATTTTTGAGAAAATTTTTTGAGATCAAAGACAACTCTGGTATAGTATTTTTTTTACAATGGATTGATGTTGTATGAAAAGCAGATTATTTTAAAGGAGTAGATGTGATATATGAAAATAGTAGGCTTGAGAAATGAGATGAAAAAGATTTACCTTATACAAGAGTGAGAATAGAGGGAAGGAAGCCAGGCCCTGTAGCTAGATTTGGACCAAGTGTAGCACTTTTCTGATCCTATGTCGCTATGTTTTGACCAAAAACTGCTCTAACAATGTGAGTTGTACAAGCCTTACTTTGAAGTCTTACTGTGGTACTCGTTAATGGAATATGACATTGAGCTGACGAAAGATCTGAAGGAGCATGATGAAATCACTCTCAAAATATTACAAGTGAGGGAAAGACAGTACTATGAAGGCAATGGAATACTTATCTTGCATTACAGTGCGTCTGAGAAGAGCATCATGGAAATCATCATGATGCTATGAAAAGTGCTGACATTACTCTAGGGGACCCAGACCAATTTGATCTCTGATATGAATATGCAAAGGAACTTGAAAAGTTTGGGCTTGCTGGAGACATAAAAATATC
>CALHAQ010000073.1 GCA_937931775.1 uncultured Candidatus Altimarinota bacterium
GTGGTTGCTGCGTCATCATAGATGCCCAATCGATACTTTTCCATGGCAGTGATCCAACCTGATATTTTAGTGGTTGAGAAAGAGGTATCTACATAGTGAGTCGTTGTTGAATCTCTCATATTCAAAAAAGTTTAGCTACAAGCTTTTTTATTTCCTGAGCTTTTAGGACTTGAATAACTCTTCATCAGTTTAATACTATTGCCATTAGCTCATCTCGTTTCATTGCAATTAAATCGGATACAGTATAATTTTGTACTTCATTGCTATTTTCAAGACCCTCTACTAAATCAGGGGAGGTTTCGGGTGTAGGCATAAAAAATACAATAGAAATTAATGTATCTATTGTATTTTTTATTATTTAATGTCAAATATATTTTTATATACCTATTCCATCCTTAATAGCGTTTACTTCGTAGAGAAGTGTTTTATCTTTTTTGAGGAGCTTATCAAGCTTTTTACAGCTATAGAGTACAGATGCATGATTACGACCGTTGAAGATATTCCCTATTCTTTCATAGGTGTAGTTCATCTTTGTTTTGAGAAGATACATTCCTACTTGCCTTGGGAGCATAAATTCTTTTTTTCTATTTTCTCAGAGTATCCCCTCTTTTTCTATACCGAAGTGAGCACTTACAGCATCTATAATATCTTCGTAACTTCTAATTGTAGTTCTGGTTCTTGTTTCTGCTCTTTTTGATTCTCCGAGTAGGTCAGTTGTAAAGCTAAGTTTCTGGAGTTTTTGTGCTATACGGGTAAGGCTTGGAGTGTTTCCAGTGAGTTCATACTCTGCAATCATTTGGTTGAGTACTCATTCGAGTTCACGAACATTCTCTGTTACATTTGCAGCTATAAATTCTGCTACATCTTGCGGTATCATAAATTCTTTTTCGCGAGCTTTCTCTTGTATGATTGCAAGACGAGTCTCAAAATCTGGTTTTCAGATATCTACTGTAATTCCCCATTCGAATCTACTTCGCAGTCTAGGCTCTAGCTCTGTAAGTTCTTTTGGAGCTCTATCTCCAGATATAATGATTTGTTTATTAGCATCGTATAATATGTTGAAAATATTATAGAGTTCATTTTGAGTTTGCTCTTTTTTTGCAAGAAATTGTACATCATCAATTACGAGTACATCTATTGATCTAAATTTTTCAAGAAGTTTATCTATTGTCCTTTTCTTTACGGCAGTGATATACTCTGTTATGAATTTGTCAGCCGTAGTATATACTACCTTTTTATCTTTATACTTCATCAGGATTTCATTTCCTGTTGCTTGGAGTAGATGTGTCTTTCCGAGTCCAACATCTCCATAAATATAAAGAGGATTGTATGATTTACCAGGGTTTTTTGTAACAGCTTCACACGCTGAATATGCAAGTTGGTTATCTCAACCTACTATAAAGTTTGATAAAGTATATCTATTATTAGCATTTCCCTTTTTATCTATTGGAGTCATGCTTACTTGAGATTTCTTTTCAGCTTTTTTTGAAGTCTTAGTACTTTCTTTGTAGTAACTTTGGCAATCTATTGCATCACTATTTGATGGGTTATCTATAGTATTATCAACAATAAAATCAATGCTTTGAATATTATCTCCAAATTCACTTTTCGTTGCCTCTAGAACTATATTTTGAAATTTTGCTTCAAGGTTATCCTTCATAAAGCTAGATACTGTACCAAAAACTATCTTATCACTACTAATTTCTACAATAGAAATCTTTCTAAAATAAACAAGGAAGTCTTGTTTCTTTAGTTTTGAGATCACATCAGTAAGAATATTACGTAGTTTATAGTGCTTTTCCATGACTTTTAATACTGTAAGAAAATATTTTTGAAATTTGTCTAAATTCCCTCTTGAAACTTAGAATATGAATATTTGAACTCTGGTCAAAAGAAAAAATATATTTGACACTTAACTCTGTATACTTTTTTTATACAATATATTTTTTGCTTTGCATTGGTAAATGCTTACAATGATTTTCAGATAAATAGTATATTTATTTTTTCTTAAATGTTAAAAAGTAATTCTCTCATTTCTCTGGTATACGGAATACTTTTTTTATTAATCGTATGAGTATTTATTTTTTCGAAAATATGATCCTGAGATTCATCTATTGTGTTTCAGTATCCTGATGAAGATATTCGCTTTGCTGGAGTATGAGTTCCCTTTGATCAGCAAAATTATCATAATAAAGAACGTTTTGATAAAGAATTTTTATTAGCATCAAATAATTTATTTCAATTTTATCTCTATGTTAAAAGGTATCCTTTATACATTCCTGAAATCGAGTCAAAGCTTTTAGATGCTGGTATTCATGAAGATTTAAAATTTTTACCAATTGCAGAGAGTGCTTTGAGAAATGATGTAGTATCTTCAGCGTGAGCTGCTGGTATTTGGCAATTTATGCCTGAAACAGCTAAAAGATATGGTTTAGTAGTCAATGAAAGTATAGATGAGAGATATCATTTTGAAAAAGCAACGGATGCAGCGATTACTTATATTAGTGATTTATATGATATATTTGATGACTGGGCTCTTGTAGCAGCTGCTTATAACAGATGAGAAAATGGTCTTAGGAGAGATATGGAATCTCAATGAGTTAATAATTATTATGATTTATATCTCAATGATGAGACGTCGCGTTATGTTTTTCGTATTATGGCAATAAAGTATGTTATGAAATCATATCTTAATAGTAAAACGGTAATTGATAAGATCATAGGTTGAGTATATAAAAAACCTGAAACAAAAATTCTCTCTGTATGACAAATTGATAATCTTTCTGAATGGACACAAATTAATGGCTATAGCTATAAGGATATCAAAATTTTAAATAGATGGATCATATGAGACTCACTTCCAGAGTGAGAATGGGAAATAAGAGTTTTAATAGATTAGGCTATATTTTGTGAATTCACTTCATCCTGGTATTTTTCTTTGATTTCGAGAGCTATCTCAGAGTTAAATTCAGCATTTCTCATTAAATAAGCTATTTAATCTTTCTGCTATATTATTAGATTTTGAGAATCTTTCATGTATATTTTTTCAAAAGAAAACATTTTTTCAATTTGAAAATCCAAATTTTATTTATGCTATGCTAACTCCTAGCATTTTAATATATACTTCCTTGTTATATGTAATACACATATTAATTCGTTCTCTATTTAAAACAGTATGAACCTCAGATCATGACTAGTTTGTTTGTATTATAGTACTTCTAGTATCCATTCAGGATATATTATTTCACAATAAGCAATTCCTTGTAGTTTTTTTCTATGAATAAATAATCCTCTTCAAATTGAGTATTATTACTGTTTTTTATCTTTATAATAGCTACTTTTGTAAATCATTGGCTTGTGAGTCATATTTCTTCTCAGATAAACTTTTCTATTTTATTTACAAAATATATTGATGGTAGGTTTTCGATTTTTTGAAATAATTCATTATTAAATCATACTAAGGTACATTTTTTTTCTGGATATACTAAAAAAGAAGAAAAGTTGTACTCTAAATTTTCAGGTATTTTTTTTCATATACATGCACCCAACCAATTGAAGTTAAGAGCTTCTTGTATCATTTCTAGACGATATCAACCTATTCTTCCATTAACTTCTATAGTTTTTAATTTTCATTTACTCGTGTATTTATATTCATGATGAATATATGTATTCTTAATTCACAATGCGAGTACTGTTTCCTGTATAAACTCTTTTATTTGCTTATGTGGAATATTATTAATAGTATTTTCTCTATAACTTCTAACATAGTTCATGAAATCATCTATACCGATATCTGAACCAATACTCACATGTGTTGGTGGTGAGAGAGTGATATCTCCGTCTTGATTTACATAGTAGTCTGAAGCATACATTTCTCCGTCAATAAATTCTTCAAAGATAAGTGTCTCATTTTCAAAACCTCTTTGAGTAAATTTTTCTAAAAAAGTTGAATATTCCCACATATATGAATAAAATTTTTCTCTATCATCTATTATTGCAACTCAGGCACTTTGTAGTCCTGAGGATGGTTTAATTACAAAAGGATATTCTAGAGATTTTTCTATATTATTTATATCAATATTTTTTGGATCAGAATATATATATTTTATTCAGAGCTCTGAGTTATGTTGTTGCAGATATTTTCTCTGTAAGGATTTATCTCTGAATGATAAGTGCTGCTCTGTTATAGTTTCACCACATTCTTGTTTCAAGTCATTAACTAGTTGTATGAGTCCTTCTGTAAATGTGTTAATGAATACTACTTCATGTGATTTATACACGTTTTTTATTTTTTCGGATAAATCTTCTTTATCTACACATTTATATGCTTTTATAAATCCATAATTTTCATTACTTTGTATATTTCATATATAATAGATATATGTTTCTATTCATTCTGACTTATAGAGGTCTTCATATGCTTTAAGATATGTCTTTGGTGTATTGACTCCTAGGCTTTCTTCACATATGTTTATAAAAATTTTTATCATATTTATTTCTTATTTTTAATAGATTTTTTTATTATTTTACTCATGAGGTTAAAGTAATTTTTTGAATCAAAATT
>CALHAQ010000074.1 GCA_937931775.1 uncultured Candidatus Altimarinota bacterium
AAGATGGTACTTTAGGAGAAGTTGATGAGCAATTGATGTTCAAAGTGATTGAATTCAATCGTGACGACAAACGTATTTTAGTTTCTCATTCTAGATTCTATAGTGATTCTAAAAAAGATGCTGAAAACGCTGCAAAGGGTATTAAGACTACTCACTTTGAAACATTTGCACAAACTGCTAGAGATTTCTCACCAGAAGTATCAAAACGTATTACTGTGTTTATGGAAGCAGCTGACCCTATGCCTCCAGTAGATACTAAAAAAATATGAAAATCAAGTGAACTGATTATTGCTTGAGGACTACCAGAAGGAACAGAAATGAAAGCAAATAGACAGGGAGAATATGTAGGAAAACAAGCAGATGGAGGAGAAGTGATCGTGAAAAAAGATGGAGACCTCATAACTCGAGAAATAAACTATGCCTGAGCTGACTATCCTATCAAAACTGGAATAGAAACAGCTGATGTATCATGACTCATTGCAGAAAGAGAGTGAGCAAAACAAGAGTTTGCACCAAAACAACAGGCTTGCGAAAGAGCATTGAACTTTTTAGAAAACCCTCTCAATGCTGATATGCCACTAGAGGATATGAAAGATGGTCTTTTAAAACTCTTAGGACATGAGTTATTTAATGAACTATGAGTACGAAATGCGTCCGATAAACAGGGTCTTATAAGTACTATAAAAACAAATGCATGAGTATATAAGAAGAAACTTGAGGATGCTCAAAAGAAGTTTGAACAGAAATCAAAACTCGCAGCCCAAAAAGCTCGTGAGCGATATGTAAAGAGAGATGAACAAATGAAGCTTTCTCTGAAATCTATAAAAAATTCAACTCTTTGAAAAATAGGAATGGATTTTCTCGTATCAGAAATGAAGGGACAAGTCATGACGGTAAATATCTGAGATACTTTTGATATTTGAAATATTAATCTAGCTACAAATGATTTTTGAGAATCTGTGTGAGAAACAAATAGTTCAACAAAGCACCTAGAAAATATGTACCGTATAGCAAATAAAATACTCACTGGAAGTCCTGATGGTATGGTTGATGGTACACTAGTAGGTTTTGACCTAGATCCTAATAAACTCAAGACGTGAATAGCCCAAAAAACTCAGACAGAGATGATGGCTCTTCTCAAAGATTCATGAGTATGGAGCGAGACAGCTGGTACAAATAAGGAGGAAGTTCGCAGACGACTTGCAATGCCAGTAGAACAAAAAGTATAAATATTATATACAAAAAAACAGCTCATATGAGCTGTCTTTTTTAATCTAGAATTTTTCTGCATTAAATCTATATTAAAATTAGAGAGTGAAATATTTTATAGTTTTGACACTATTATTTTTTATCGTATTTTGAACATATTGATTATTTTTCTAAATATTCTTTTATGAAGAAATTACTGTCGCTTATAGTGTTATTTTTTATTTGTATTTCGCAATTACAAATCTGAGTTGTTTATGCAACTGAGCAAACAGAGCTTATAAATACCCGACAAGAATGAAAACAGGTATTACAGTGAGTGTGAGCTGTTATCGAGGATGCCGTAGAGCAGTTAGATGGTAAACTGCAAAATACTGAAAAATCTGAGCAACTTGAAGGGAAGCGTCAAGAAGTAGAAGACTATTTAGATCAAGTACAGGAAGAAATAGCATCTGAAACATCTTCAGAAGATATACAAGAAAAAGTGGAAGAGGCAAAAAAAGTAGTAGTTTTGAAGGTTGTATCTGGAGTTACTACATATTCTGATATAGGAGATAGTATTGATAGCGAAGTTGCGAATACTTATGAAAAGATTGAAGAAGCCAGTCAAATATTACAGGATGCTCTTGTAGATGAAAGAGGAAAATACTCTCTTATAATTAAGACAAAATCTTCAAAAAATAAGATAATAAAGACTTTATGAAAACTTGATGAAGGTATCGCTATAGAATTTATGTACGCATCTGGAAAGGAGAAATACTTTGAAATATTTTTTGATAAAGATTCTATCTTTAGCCAAGAAATGTTTGAAGATATTGAATTAGGTATTCTTCCAGAGAGCTTTATTGGTATGGAAATAGTTTCTCCAGAGATATTTTCTATAGAGTGAGTCAAAAGCGCTGAAAAGGTACAGAAGAATTTACTACAGTGAGAGGATCTAACGGAAATTTGGGGAATAGAAGAATATCAGACCTATAAATATTTTTCAGAAACAAAGAAAGCAAGTAAAAAAATTAGAGTGTGAGTTGTAGATACAGGAATTGACTATAATCATCCTGACTTACAAGATAGAATTTTAGTAAATAAAGGGAGGGATTTTGTAAATAAAGATAGAGACGCAATGGATGACCAGGGACATGGAACTCATGTTGCTGGAACCATTGCTGCAGCAGTTAATAAACAAGGAATTATAGGAATAAATCCCTACGTAAAACTTGTTCCTCTGAAAATATGTAGTGAGAGTGGATTTTGTCCAACATACGCAATACTCAGAGCTTTAAATTATGCCACCAAAAAAGATATCGATATCTTAAATATGAGTTTATGAGGAAGAGGAAATCCAGATGATCATCCTATTTGTGACGCGATTGCTGCATATAGTGAGATGGGAGGAATAGTTGTCGTAGCAGCAGGAAATTCGAATGTAGACACAAGTACATTTGTGCCAGGAGGATGTAGTGAATCTATCACTGTTCAAGCTCATGATCGATCATGAGTAAAAGCTACTTTTTCAAACTATGGAGAAGTAGTAGATACTTCTGCTCCAGGTGTAGAAATATATTCTACTTTTTTGAATGAGGGTTATAAAAAACTCTCAGGTACCTCTATGGCAGCTCCACATGTGACAGGTCTTGTCTCACTCATACAATCCTATGACGATGATATTACGAGTGGTGAAGTAAGAAGCTTATTACGTGCATCTTGAAATGATATCGATTCACTGATGTATAATATACGGAATCTAGATACTCCAATTGTTGTTGAAGAGGAAGAACTATTGTTAGTGGAGGAGATAGAAGAAGGGCTTACCGTAGAAAAAGAAATAGTAGAAGAATTGAGAGAATGAGAAGAGGTTATATTTGAGGCAGGAACTATCTCAGAGCTTACTCCTTATGAACCTATTCCTACACCTGAGAAAACACCAGAAGTAGAAATCGAGTATGAACAGCTCCCACAAGAACCTGTAACTATAAATTTCTTTGAACAAGAGCAAGGAGTAGATATAAGTAATTTAAATATTCTTAGTAGTGAGGAAGAAGTACTTTCTTTAGAATTGGAAACAAAAGAGATACTTTCGGTTGATGGATGAAGTAAGAGTTTTGATGAATCATGAGCTATTATAGATCAGACACAAATAAATACTCTTGATAGAGGAGTAGAAGTACAGGGACTCGAAGTATGAGATGATTTTGATATATATAATCTGCCAGAACTCCAAAGGTCTGAAAATTCAGGGATAGAAATAAATTCATATGTAGAAGATATTACTGAAAACATAGATGTATTTATAGATGGAGCCGAAAAATGAATAGAGATAAATAGTCAAGAACAGTGAGAAGAAATTATTTTTCTTAGTGGGAGTTTAGATTTTGATAATGAAACAATACTTGATGAAATAGGTAACTTAGTAGATGTTTCTGATTTTGAAACTATTCAGATACAAGAAGAAATATTAGAGCCAGTAGTTATGACGGAAGAGTTATTTTTACAGGAAACAGGGAGTGATATACAAATTAATTCTGTAGATCCTCTTGAATATAATGTAAGTGTTGAAACTTGAAAAGAACTTATAGTACACTTACCAGATAGCACTCAGTATAAACCGTTTGTAACAAGTATTGATAGTGGAACTGCACATGTAGCAACTGTTTGGTGGAAACTTTCAGATCAAGCGAAAATTACTGCTTGAACTATTGGGAATGTTCGAATAGATCTTAAGGATCCAAGTAATATTATTCAGCATATTATTTATGTTACTATCACTCCAATACTCCCACCACCACCTGAGATAAAAATACTCACTTCAGTATATGAAACGAAGAGTTTTCTATTGCGACATGAATGATTGCAGGCAAGTGTTTCGGATGCTTCATATATAGCATTTACGAGAAGTAGTAGTTATTTGCATATGAAAGCCTTGAAGGCAGGTGATGTAGAAATATATATGAGAGATAGTAGTGGAGTGCATACTATAACGTATCAGCTTCATATTAATCCAGCACCTACACCTCAAAGCTATAATGTAGAACTTCTGAGTTGAGGATCGACAACTCTTCATATACCTGAGAGTACATACAACTTTAATGTAGCCTGATCAGGTGACTGGATATTTGATAATAAAATCCAATATGCTACTTCATTTTATTTTTCTACGAAGACTACTTGAGAATATATAGTTCGTCTCGTAAATAAAACAACAGGTTTTGATGCTTATGTTATTACGATTACATCAAGTCCTCAAAGAGAGAATTATATTTTAAATATCAGTGATAACTTAGCAGTGTGGTGACATAGTAGTTATTCTTTTGTAGAGGAAGATAGCTCTATAGTAGTACATGATTATGATAATGGACATCATGTTTTAGATGGACGGTGAGTATGAAATACTCAAATTAATATTTTCAAAGACTGATGACTCAGGAAAATTTGGAACGTAACTGTAAATCCTATTCCAGCTCCTATAGAAATAGACTGTAGTATTTCAGTTTGAGAATCGTGTGACTTTTCTATTAATAATGACGGATTTTATTTTACTCAAGATAAAATTGGAACTATAGATGTAGCAGGGGGAACAAATGCTTTTGATGTAGAAGCATATACAAGTGGGAATGCTACTGTGTATGTACGCTCTGCCACTTGAGAATATATTACTCATAAGATCAATGTGAACGTGTTTCCAAAAACAGTGATTAGCAAGGATTTTTCTATACCAGAAAAACTTGAGTGAAGCCTCACGAATTTCCCTGGAAAATTTGGAGAATATAATTTTACCGTTTCACAAGAAGGTATTCTCTCGGCCAGAATTGTAAAAGAAACATATAATGATGGAATGATCAGAGCGAAAGTATATATAAAAGGGCTATCTAATGGACAAGCAAATCTTTATATCCACAGAAATGCTGATCATGTAGGTACTATTGTGTCCACTATTCTTCCAGAAATAAAACCTATACGTTTCGATGATCATCTACACTATCTTGATGAAGATGGAGAAAAAGCAGATATACTCATACTTGAGTGAGGATGAAAATATGAGAAACAAGAATATGAAGCAGATAAAATATATTTCTCTCTTGGATCAGATAAAGATAGTAATTGAGTATATCTTCCTACTGGAGATGCTACCGTAAAAGGACTTAAAAAATCAAATGGAGGAAGCTATGCATATATAAAAGATCAACATGGACAAAGGGCCTATCTCGCAATATATGTAAATGATGTAAGTCTTAGAATTTCTGAGCATATCCCAACACTCTCAAAAGGGCAAACAGAGTATATAGAAGTACTCGAATCATATAAGGGGGTAGCAACAATTAATGAACATATACCTTCATGAGAAACTGCAAAAGTTACAGCATACCTTGTACGTCTTTCAGATGGAAATGAATACATAAAAGTAATTTGAAAAAATCCTTGAGTAGCAACAATCGAAGTTACAGATAAAGAATGAAATTTTCAGAGTTTTAATATCACAGTTGAATGAGGTGACAATGAGGAAATAGATATTCAAACTCCTAAGATTCGTTATATCCGAGACTGGCTTCAAGGATCAAACAAAAACTCTTATAGTCATTGGATGGAGATACAAGCAATAGAGAAGACTACATGAGTTAATATAGCAGAGTGAAAAATAGTCACATCATTACATGAATCTAAAGTATGATATCCTTATAGTCGAATTAGTGATGGGAACATAAACTCATATTCAGAATGATCATCAACACAACTTTCTTGGGTACAGCTAGATCTCGGATCTCTCTATGATATTGAGAGAGTAAAAATTTGGCATTATTATCCTGATTCACGAACTTACAATAAAACTAAAACTGAAGTATCTTCAGATGGAGTGACTTGGTATACTCTTTTTGATTCAACTACTGAATGAGTATATATAGAACCTACGGATGGAAGTGGGAGGAGTTATGATGTGAGGAATATTCTGGAAAATGATATTTCAACTATAGAGAAGTTAGATGTTTTTCTAGAATTATTATTATCAGAATCAGAGATAAGCAGTATTCAGTACTCATCAACAGACTGAATTGAAATTAATAGTAATATATGAGAAATATTAGAAGAATATTCTCGTATTAGATATGAAGCAGCATGGCAAGATTTTGCAGAATCGTACAGTGATTTTGCAATTTATAAGAACCCATTTTATACCGAAAATAATCGTGAAGGTATTAACCTTAGTTTATTATGATTTCAGTGAAAACTGTATAGTAGTTTCCGTGCTATTCACCCAGATACATTAGAATATAGAAAAGAGATATTTGAATCAAAACTTACTGCACTTATCTATGATTATGACCCGATACGAAACCAAAATAACTTGAATGTACAAGAAATAACACTGAGATATTACTTATACCAAGATATAAGAAGAGCACTCAATTATACTTTTGATAAAGCTATAAAAGACTACTGGGAATCTAATCCAGAAGAACTAGAACAAAAGCGTAAGGATGCACTTTTTGATGTAGCTAATGCTCTTTGATTAGAAAATGCAGGGCAAACATGGTGAGCTATGTCGGCAATAGTAATATCTGAAATTACTAATGATCCTTATCTCTCAGAAATTGCAAAACAAGAATTCCTAGATGAGATCGCAGAATTGACAAACGAATATACTGATATAGAATCACTTGTACTTAGAAAAGCACTTTTCATTAAACGGTTATGATGATTTTGAAAGAACATAAAGATCGCTACTAGAACTTCAATTTCTAACGCTATACTAACTAAAAATTTAGCTGGGAAAACTTTAAGGACAGGTGATGGAAAGAGTATGAAAATACCAATCAATTGGGTAAAAAATGATGTAAGTTGAAATGGAGGAGG
>CALHAQ010000075.1 GCA_937931775.1 uncultured Candidatus Altimarinota bacterium
CAAACAAAAAAATTTCGTTTAATATCCCCTTAGTAACGAGAAAACACAACTGCAATAACTATCTTTATTTAAAATATTTTAATATTTATAAATCATTGAGTATTAAATATTCGTATCAAGAGTAGAGAATAACTTTTCAAAATCATTCTAACTGATTAGGTGTTTTTCATCCTGATAGAGAGTATAGTGATATGATATTTCACCATGTGAGATTATTTTGTATTTCGCTATCAAATCATTCTAAATTAAGAGAATAAGCTCAAATTTGCTCTATAATAGCTTTTTTGTAATCTACTATATTTTTTACTATTTCTTTCTCATCTATACTAAGTGTTTGTCAATTTGATGCTCCTTTTTCTATAATTTGCTCATGATTTAGTGCTATACTATCTCTTGAAGTTAAGATGGTAGAAAAAGCAATACTCACTCATTTTGGATATAATTCAGAATGAGATTTAAGAGAAATAAGACTATCTAATTCTTCATCATTCACAATATCTGAGAAGAATACATTTAATTTTCATGATAATTCTCCTGGAAGACTTCTAATAGAGAGAGCGAAGTTTTCTATACTTAGTATCGCGAGTCTTGAAACTATGCCGAGAGGGAGTTTTTTATATTTATTTTCTGATTGTGATATTAATTGAAGCTCCTGATTAGTAAACAGTAGTTTAACTCGTTCGTTGTATTTTGGTGGATTTCATAAAATACTTTCAACTTCTCTAGGATGCAATTGGTAATCAAGAAACTCTCTATTAAATGGTCATACGATTCATATTATAACCTTTCCGATATCCTCATCAGAGTATTTTTCATTTGTAAGTCAGAATTTCTCTTTAAAACTCCCTTGTTCATTGAGTAGAATGTCATTTATTTCTAGTATACTTAGCCTTCTAAGATCTCACATAATAGCAATATCATTACTTCATTTTTCATACTTCAAACCTGAAAGCTTTGAGAGTAAGATGTATCAGGCAGTTCGTGATTTATCCATTCTCTCTGATAATTCTATTTCACTTCATGATTCTCTTACTTTATTTGATGCTTCCTTTATCTTAGGAGTTTTTTTAGGAGAGTCTCATGTATCTTTTTGTGCTTTTGGATCTTTTTTCTCTTCCGCTGAAGCTTTTGAAAATCAGAGTTTTGCCAGCGTTCAGCCGAATAAGAGACTAAATATTTTTTTAAATATTCCTGAAATACTAAAATCTTTGAAAAAGTCTTCAATACCTTTGAATTTTCATGAAAATATTGATGAGATTCACGATTTTGCTTGCTCAGCTGCAACATCTCCAACTTTTTGAACTACCTGCTTTCCAGCTTTTTGTGCCTCTTGCTTTACTACATCTTGAGCTTCTTCTAGAGATCAAACTCATTTTAGTCTATCTACTGTTCCGTGAAGTGTTTTTTGAGCTTGATCAATAGCTTGTGCTCATATTGATTCTGCTTCAGCATCTAAAACAGCTTTCTTATATGCTTCAAACCTCTCTGTGAAGTTCTGCTCAGTTTTGGTATCAACAAATTCCTCAAGCGCATTGAGTTTTACATCTATTCCAGCACTCTTGATTTTTTCTTGTTGTTCTTTGAGACCAAGTTTATCTATCTCAGATTGTACTTTTTGGTGCTCTGAATCTCTAAAAAAATGATTCATTATTTCTCTATGTGTAGTCATAGTATTCAGTAAAAATATATTCTCTTAAATACTAACATATATTTCTAAAAACATCAAAAAACCCACCAATATTGGTGGGTTTTTTATATGTGTTACTTAAGCTGTTGCAGCTGCAGTACTTTTTCATGTTTTACTCCATGCAAACTTTCCTATATCCCATACTCATTTAGCTGCCGCACCTCATAATATGAAGTTTTGAGCAACACTACCAGCACCGAATCAAGCAACAACAGAACCAAGTTGAGCGAGTCTTCGTGCTACTTTATTATCAACTCAAGCCCAGTCAAGAGCAGTGTTTGCTAAATACAAGCTACCTACTGCTGTTCAAATAGGTGCAGCGACTCCTGCTGCTGCCGCACCTGCAACACTTGCTGCAGCTCCAGTAGTAATAGTAGGATCAAGAGCATTTAAAGCACTTACTACGAGATCACCAGTACCAGCAACTACACCAGCAGCGAGAGATGCTCATTCTTGTATAGCTTCAGGGTTAGTGGCAAGAGCAGCTCATATAGTAAGAGCACCAGCTCAACCTGCAACAAGATTTTTTGTCTTCATTCATTCACTCATAAGTATATTTTTAATATATAGTATATTTTTATATTAACATTAATAATATATTTGTCAAATATAATTTATTATTTTAGATTTAATTCTCTGAAGACTGAACCTAAGAGTTCTTTGAAATTTCAAATAAAACCTTCTTGTTGCTCTTTTGAGAGATTTTCAAAGCTTTGCTTTCCATCGCTATCAAATCGATTTTCTTGAAAGAACTTTTTAATAATGGCAGAGACTGCAGGAGCAGCTACAAGAGAGTTTACAAGTGTCTCACTTCCTCAAAATGCGAGCATATCAGCCATACTTTTTTTAGAAAGGAGTTTTTCAGCAAGTATATTTGTATTAAAAAATTTCTTAAAGAATTTAATAGATCATAAAAAGAAAAGGGCTCAAAATATACCATCAATAGTCATCACTCAGAGTGTATCAATAATTGATTCTTCAATACTGTCGTAACCTTGTCTTCATATACTATTAGAAATAAGTCATGTCAGAGCTCATGCTGCTCCTCATGCAAGCATAATGGCTCATATTCCAGCTGTAGCTGGAAGAGCTACTATTGCAAGACCTGCGACAATAACTCAAAAGGCTAGCGTTGCTGTTCCTGACCAAGTAGGAGTTATGAAATCAAGAGTCTTATCAGAAAAATGAAGTGCTCAATTATTTCCATTTATATCTTGGTAGAGAGCAAATACTTCTGCAAAATCTCAAGTGAGTCATAAATCTTCTGCGTTTGTTCCATTCCAATCCCAAAAATCTGAATCAAAATTATCTGAAAAGCTTGTATTAAGCTGCTCATAACTTTCTCAAAGCGTTGAATGAAGTTGCTGCATAATCACTCCTGGATCTTTTAATGCTTCTTGCAGATCGACTTCTGTTAGAATTCTTGTGATTCGGGCAATTGCTCCTATACTTATTTTTTCTTCAAAATTGAGAGAATTATAGCTTTTATCTGTACTTATAATATCTCAAAATCCTAGATCGGTAAAGAGTTCTTGAGATGTCTTTGTCGGAGATATATGACTTCAAAAACCTGTAAGTTTTTCATGTGCTTGAGTTAAAACCTGTTGTGGAGAACGACTTCCTACTTCTGGGTCTTCTACCACAGCCGTCATAGAAATACTATCTAGTACTCACCCGTCTCTTTGCATTACATGTATGATACACTTATTTGCTATATCAATTGCTTTAAAATCTGTACCAATCTCAATATCGTCGTATTCATATTTACCATCTGATTCACGTATGAGCTCTCCACGACCAGTAATAGCTTTTACAAATTGTATAAAGTCTTTTACAGGAGAGCTTTCTTTCTTTAATCGTTCAAAGGTTTGGAGATAAAGTTGTTCTATAAATTTTCCATTTATCTGACGAACCATGTCCGATTTTTTATAATTTCATTCTATTCCTTCATTCATAGCTATAATATAGCCATGAATTTCCGAAAAACTCATATGTTCTATAAGGCTTGATACTTTTTTTCAAATTTCTTCTGTAGAAAGTCCAAAATATCGAGCTCATCATTCATATCTATCACCAATACCAATAAAAAATTTTAATTCTTGCTTGAGAAGAGATTCTTTCTTTTTACTTTCTCAGGTAATACCGTAATACTGATATAGTAGAGCACTTTCTATATCAAGTAGATCTTTGAGTTCTTGAAGAGTTTTTCCTTTATAAGGACCTGTTTTCACTAAATCATGGTTATCTATATCACCATCTATTATCAATCCATCATTATCATTATAAATTGATTCAATAGCAGCATGTATTTCTAACACTTTGTTTTCTAATTCTTCAAGTTTTATATTTCCTAAGACCTTATTTCAAACATAGAGATTAAGTTGAGTGAGTGAAAAACTGATATTTCACTTTCACTCTATATATATGATAAATTCTTCATTTTTATAAGAACTTCAGATTATACTTTCTTCAGAAATGTTATTTTGATGAAATTGAGTATTAATAAAA
>CALHAQ010000076.1 GCA_937931775.1 uncultured Candidatus Altimarinota bacterium
ACCTTTGGGATGAGAGGAGAACTGAAAGAAGAAAACGCAACTTGCAGTTTCTGTTCTGAGTAAAGAATCTAAACTCGAAAAATGGCAAGAACTTAATACTGTCGCTCATCTCTCAGCAAGCTTCGCAGCCAGATGAGGGAAGAAACTCTTTGAAATGGATACTGCTACGACCTCAGATGGAGAAGATCTCCCTATGAATATCCAGCATGCTATCATGATCAAACAAGCTACTACAAACACTGAGCTTCAAGAACTGTATAGTATAGCAAAAAATGGTGGACTTCAAGTTGTGCCATTTACGAGAGAAATGCTCGAAACAAGCGATGATAAACTGGTCCAAAAAAATACGGAACACAAAAAACTAGAAGAAGTAGAATATCTCTGAATATTAATATTTGGAGATAAAAAGCATGTTGAGAAAATTACAAAAGATCTAGAGCTTTATAGCTAATATTTGAAGATATTAAAAAAATAAGTACATTTCCAGTACTTATTTTTTAATGTTAGATTATGATTCAAGATTTTAAAGCCTTTCTTTTAAAGGGAAATGTTATCGATATGGCTGTTGGTTTTATCTTTGGTGCGGCCTTTGGTGTTGTGGTGAAATCACTGGTTACAAATATTATTATGCCTCCAGTCGGGAAGGTAATGGCAGATGTTGATTTCGCGAATATGTTTTATGCTCTTGATGGAAAAGAGTATACGACTCTTGCTGCTCTAGAAGAAGCCGGAGCTCCAGCTATTAAATACGGTACATTTATCAATGATGCAATAGGATTTGTTATCCTAGGTTTTGTAATATTTATGCTCGTACGAATGATTACAAATATGCAGAAAAAAGAAGAAGCGAAACCATCGGCTCCTGCTGCTGATATTGTTCTTCTCACTGAGATTCGAGACGCTCTTGCAAAAAAGAAGTAATCTTTTTGTAGTGTTCAAGATAATAAAAAACTCCTAAAAGGAGTTTTTTATTATCGGTCTTTTTTCTCTCATTCAACCAGAATCTTTATTATAAGTATCAATTTTGTGATTGTATGTCTGTTATCTTCAGCTTATAGCTATTTAGCTCCTACATTTTTTAAGAGTTTGTACACATTATTTGTGCATTTTTCTATTGATTTCAACATCTTTTCTGCTACTATGTTAAAAACAGGTGTTTTTTCTCTTTGTATTGCAAGAAACTAATAAATTATGTGGGCTGAAAGACTCAAAAAAATCACATCATTTTTTCTCATATTTTTTTTATTGTTTTCTTTTACGCTTCAAATTCCAACGGAGTTATTTTTTGCATCTAAAGCCTATGCTGCAGAGAAGGAGTTTTATAACCTTGTATCTATCATTGTTGATGAGGATAGTTATGATGGAGTAAAATCAAAACTTGTCAGATATTCTCGAGATATTCAAGGGACTCTTGAAAATACAAGAGTAGTTATTATCCCTACTCCAAGCTCTGCGAGTGTTCTAGATATTGCTTCTTTGAATGAATCATTGTTTTTTGAGTGATACAAGGCACATAGTGATGTTGACTATGAATCACGTCTTGTAGGGACAGTGCTTGTATGAAAAACACCAGTCCCAATTGTTTTTCATGATGGAAACTCATCAAAGAGTATTTTACCATACGTTGATTTTGAGGAGAAAGCATATATTTATGACCACGAATCTACTAAGTATGAAAAAAGTGAAAGCGCAGACACTCTTTTGAGACCAGAAATCTGGCATGGAGTGATCTCACCAAATACAGGTACAATTGATGGAGACATAGATGCTATGAATGATTTCTTTGATAAGACTCATGATTTTTATACTTGAGCTGGTGTTTTTGATCAAGGAAGAGGAGTTATTGATGGCAGGGATATTCCTGCATGAGATTCGTATGAGCCACATGTGTTTTATTATGATCAATTTAGAGAAAATGCTTCACTGGTCTATCAAAATTATACAGGATATCAACTCTATCTTCAAAATATAGAAGATATTACGTATAATCGCTATTCCAAAGATCTTGCACAAAGGATTTCAGACCAAATTCTTGGTATTCAAAATGATGATATTCAAGATCTTCTTCTTGCTGTAGATCCTGAATTTGATATATCTGGACTGAGTAATTCTCTCGATGTTTGAGCATCTTCGGATATACTTACCCGTTATGTAACTGATAATTCGACAAGTAAGTTCTTAGAGGTTTTCAACGGATCCACTCTTTGAGAGATGAGAAAACATGTATTTAATGCGTGAAGATATAATGATGGAGGATCAAGAGTAAACATGGACATGCCTCCCTTTCTTATTTCCGTTCTTGACCAGGTAAGTTCTCAAGTGATTAAAAATGTAAATACTTCTCTAGAAACAGAAATTACAAATATTGTTAAAAATGGACTTTCTCGAGATATCGTAATCCCACTCTCAAAATCAGTAGCAGCAGTATATGGCTCCAATACTACAGTTGAAGAAAACGGAAATTCAGTAGTGTCGAGTTTTCCTGTAAGTTGTGGTTCTACTTCCCGATGATTTTATTTTTGAAAAGTAGCAGATAGTATACAGTCTGCAAACGAGTGTAGTATTTATAGAGGATCTACTGATGGTGGAACACTTGTTGAATCAAATAGGGGATATAATATAGAGAATGCAGATAATGATGTGCAATTATGTGGTGCACAGATGTGAGTGAACTCTAATGGAATAGTAAATAATGGAATACAATGATATTGGGGAGGAAACACTCCGGCTGCTCTTTCTGGTCAATGAGTAAACTATACAGACTTCAATCTTTCATGAAATGATTTAAAAGGCTGAATAAGACCAGTGTTTGATCCACTTGGAGCGAAAGAAATTTCTGACGCGTCAAAAGTACCTTCTCCAGTAGATTGTTTCACGCAAGGGGTATTCATACAAACATATAAAGAGAAACTCGGTCAGGAGACTCGAGATGAAGCTCGAAGTTGCGAATTAGATTTTAGAGCTCCAGTATTATGAGCTTCAGCAGGATGAAGTTGGAGTTGTAGAACTGTAAATACAAAGGTTTCAGCAGGAGTAAATTTTGATACTCAGATTAATCAGACTTGGAATCAGGCTACAGCAGAATGTCATGTACGCAGCTTGAAGGTGGATGGAGCAGTGTTCCGTACACATCAGCTTGCAAGTCAGTGTACATGAGGATGATGAGATGGGGGGAATGAATGTACATGTCCAAGTCCAAATTATGGGACTACAGAATATAAAAGTATACCTTCTCATATACTTCATACTTCTCCTACTAATAGTGAGTTTGGATCACAGACTCAATCACTCTTCACTCCTTCTCTTCCGATAGATAAAAATAGATACATAGATTTTATTGGAGCTAAATGATGAAGTGCAAGTGAAAATTATGGATATCAAAGAATTGATTTTCCACAACTTTTCAGAGTTTCAGCTGATGATGCGAGTGACCTAAATTTAAATTCAATATCAGAAAAGGTGAAACAACACCTAGATGAAGTATCAACAGAAATAAACAGTGTAATTAATGCTGCTAATCCAGGAAGTCTTACAGGAAATGATAGAGATGTATACCAATTACTGTCTACTGGATCTTATCCAAGTGCGAATGTAGATTTGTATCAAATACTTCAGGATAAGCCTCTTGAGATATTTACGCTCGATAACCAAAGTAAGGAGATATCATACTTTGATACGCTTGTATTTGCAGTGTACTGGAATAGTTTAGATACCGTTTCTTCGAAATATAAATTCATATTTCAGGAATATCTTTCAAATGAGTTTGAGGGAAATGATAATGCCTTTCATCTACCAAAGGCTAAAAAATCATATGAAACTGCATACTTTGCAGCTCCTGGAGATGCTCAAAATATGTATATCAAACTTGATCCAGAATCGAAAGGAGTACATCCATATGCAGATATTATTTCTGCAAATTTAGCTCTCCATACTACTATAACAAGTTCTAATGTTGGGACCCCAGTAAGTGCTGAGTGACAATTTGAATGTGCTCCACCAGACGGGGTAAATATATTCCAATGGATACCAGCCATCATTTGTTGGCTCAAAGAAATGCTTCCTCCTACCATTAAAATATCTGCTGGTAGTTGCTGAGCGGTACCACTTACTCAAGAGGAAATTTTAGAAATTTCAACATGTGACCGAGATGAAAATAAAAATGGTATTAGTGATTGTCTCGAAGATAAGCTTATTTGAGGTTCTTTAAAGCTCTTGAGTGATGCTTGAAGATACTATTATCATAGTTCAGGTATTTTGATATCTGAAATATATAAAAATGATGGAGCACTCGCTACATTTGATAGCAACAGTTATATTTCACATTGACTCACGCGAGTTGTTATACCACAAAATCCAGACGAAGTTTTTGATGCTAGCAATTCACTTACTATTTATGATAAAGATATTGCAGCACTCTCTACTCCAGAGGCTTTAGAGCGAGCAGAAAAATATATCAGTTTTACTCCTATAGAGTTGAGAGCTCAAAGAGGATGAACAAAAACATACTTCTACACCAAAGGGAGGGACGCAAATATATATCTCGAATCATCTGTATCTACTGCCGATAATTCTGGAAATATAGTTATATCATTAGAAAGTAATGAACTGGCATTACAGGTTCGTGGAGATAGGATATTTATTAATAGCTATGGAGTTGAGCAATGAGGAGATTATATAGCTGATAGTGATATTATAGCTTCTCATGAAGCAAATATTTGTCTTGTAGACGGGGGGCAACAATCAGTGGAGGAATCCGCGATTGAAGCTGATAGCATTTCTGGAGCAAAGGAGAAACTCCTTTTGATGCTTCATAATTATTCAGAGGCTGGTAATAGCTTAAGTATAAACTACCCTATTTCTGTTGAACTTCTTCTTGATAATCAAAGAGTATTTTTGGAAGAGTGACTTACGAAAGAAAATCTTTCACAAGTATATCCGCTCTTAAATATATCTCGTTCATGACAATATGAAATACATATTCGTGATGGAGTAGGTTTTCATAGCTATCGAGTATTTCATGTGTTATCTGAGAAAGCTAGCAAGATAGATACAACTCTTTCTACAAATATTATAGAGACATGAGGAAATATTTCTACTCATCTACTCACTATCTTAGATGAATATGATAATGCGGCCACAGGAGAAATATATAATATTGATATGTCTCTGTCATGAGGCTGACTTGTCTTTGCTGATAGCTGAGAAGATTCTCAGCAATATAATGTTGTAGAATGATATAAGGCTTTCAGGCTTAAGAGTACATCAAGGGATACACAAAATACTCTTACTATTACAGTGAGAGATCTTGCAGGAAATCTTGTAGAAGAAGAGACTCACGCGCTTAGGACCGTAGATGAAATAAAACTAAATATGTCACTTCTTGGAAGTCTTCCAAAAGTAGGATGAGAGACATATACCTATAATGTAGAGTTTTTAGATGAAGATGATAACCTTCTTACAGATCTTGATTCTAGAGTATATTTTGGAATAAAGAAGATATATGGAAAAGCTGTAACTCCTTATGTAAATGTAGAAGGGTGAAAAGCAGAAGTATCATTTAAAACTTCTACTCTTGCAGCAAGAAATATAGATGTTGAGCTTCAACTTGAAGGAGGAAACGATATATATAGGAAAGCTATTACTATACTTCCAGATCTTCCTATTACTGTAGATATACATTTGAGTAGAGATAGGATTGAAGCAAGTCCAAATGATCAAGCTATTCTCCAAACGGTTTTAAAAGATAGGTACAGTAATGATGTATTTACAGATGATACTACAATTATTAATTTAGAACTGCACGAAGATTCTCGAGATATTATTACTGCTAATGCCCTTCAGGCTACAAGCAGTGATTGAAAAGCTCAGTTCCAAATTTCAGGAACAGATATCCCATGAATTTGATACTTTAAAGTTTCGACAAATCCAAGCCTTTCTCTCAATAGCTTTGATCTTATCTGACAGGCCCCTTTTGCAAAAGGAGACCTGAGTGTAATCACTATGACTGGGAATGATGGAGCACTTACAGATACAGGAAAGTTATTCTACAGAGAGTATTCATCCACTAAATATATTTCTAGATTTGCAACAGAAGCAGCACTCATTCAGAGCGTTTCTTATCAGGAACTTTCAAATGTTGTGAGAACGCAAGTCTTGGATTTTTGGAGAGTGACAAATAGTTTGAATATTTCATGAATCTGAGAAAACGCTGGGAGTTTAGAGACTTTCTTCTTTTGGAGCAAAGATGATATTGATGGAAATGCATATAACGGTTTATATTCAGTACTCCTTTGAGCTCCATATGGAGATATTACTCAAGAGAATTATTTAGCTGGAGCGATGTTATTTGATAGAGATAATTCTTCTCTTGCAGTAAGTTCTCTTTTAAATACTCCATATAATTTCCATGATATTATTTCGATTTCTACTCACGGAAATTTACAAGGACTTAGGTCGTGAGATATTACTCAAGATATAGAAATATCCCCTGATTTTGATAGTGAGGGAAGACTCATAATGGATATTCATAATGAAGCTTTAGAAACGTATATAGGAAGAGCATATTATAATATTTCTGATAGTAGTGATATTACTCTCTGATTACATGAGAACTCTGATTATAGTGTAGAGCTTGATGGAGAAGATGCTCGCGTTATATCTCCTACTGGAATTACACTCTTAGAGGCCTATGAAATAGGGAGATTTGAACGAAAATCAGGACTTTCACTCCAAATTAACGAGAATTTTATAGGAGAATGAATATCACTGAGTCTCATGCATTTAGGAGAGAGTATAGGAGAACTACACATCTCTGGGGATCTTGAAACAAATGTTACGCGAGATGAATGACTTTTAGCTACGAAACTCAATACTCTCGATAATACTATTATTTTACACCTTGCTTCAAATCAATACTCAACAAGAAAAACATACTTAGAGTCTGGAAAAGAAACTTTACATATTTATTACCAAGATCCATTTGCAAGTAAATATTCATTAAGTGAATTTCATAATAATGATATCACGGGCTTAGAATCTTCATATAGTGAATTTGGTATTGGTTGGCAAGAATCAAACACTATGCTTCTCAATTTTTCTGCAGGAGAAAGTGTATGAGATGCAACAAAAAACTTCCATAGTTTCTCTCTTATAAATTTATGAGATCCGGTAGCCTCATTGAAGCCATTAAAAAACACTTTTAGAAATACTGATATAGAAAAATCTTTTGATTCAACGGTATGAACTTTAATAGAAAGTGATCCAGATCTGATATGATATCAAGTATTTGATTATAATAATGACTCTGCAAAAGATCTTATTACTATCCATCGTGACTGATACGCAAAGCTTTATGAAAATGAAGATGTAGAAGGTGGATTTATACACCAGAGAAATCTAGTTTTTGCAGCTGATGGTTGATCAGTGCGAATGGTAAAAACATGAGATTTTTCAGGAGATGGGTATGATGATATATTCTTTGTAACTGACAGATGAGAACCAGCACTATTCAATAATCATGTAAAGGATTTTGAGAGGTATGATATTTCAGAATCAATTGTGCTGAGTGGAGCTATTATTCAAGCAGAGAGCTATGATATGGATAGTGATGGGAAGGATGATATTATTACTCTTGATGATGCTGGGGAAATACATATTTTCTATGGAAATGGTGTTGCTGAGGCTCCAGATTTTGAGAAGAAATTTATTTGAGATGGATATGCTATCGAGCTTTCAAATACAACGACAAGTCATGGTGGAGGAATATACTTTGATGGACTTGTTCAACTATCAGATGAGAGAAGCACAGATATACTTACGAATTCACAACAGTATTTACAAGAATTATGAGAAGTACTTGAAAATGGAGAAGAAGTAGATCCAGAATTTATAGATGAGTCATTAGTAGAAAGCTTTTTATACCTATCTCTTCCATATAATCCTACTTCTTATGAATCAGAGATTGATCCTGCTGAAGTTGTAACAGAGGTACTTACAGGAGAGCTTGATCCGAATTCACCAGATGCTAGCTCGACAAATAGTTCTGTAACAGATTTCTTATCTGAGTATGAGAACTATGTATCATATGGATGATTTGAAAACTCGTATAATGTTCAAACATACTTCCTCAGAAGTCAGTACGCTGATAGTGAGTGACTAGAAATCACAAAAACATTTACAGATACAACCCCTACTCGTTTGCAAACATGAGATAGAGTTTTTTATGATATTTCTATAAAAAATACAAGTTCAGTTCGAAAAAATAATATTGCATATGTAGACAGTATTCCTAAATACTTTCACTTCCTCACAGACGACTTTACGGTACTTACGCAGGATAATAAAGTTTTAGAGAGACAAGCAGGAATATCGGAATATGAAATACTTCTTGAATGATTTTATCTTGATCCAGGTGAAGAAACTATAGTCAGATTTGAGCTAGAGACTCTCCCATTGTCATATTGATTTATGCAAGTAGGGCTGTATGAAGATGGTGAAGTAGGAGATGATATTTATGGAGATATCATTCTTAAGGAAGATGAACAGAATTGTTGAAGACAAGCTGACATATATAGATCTACAGCTATGAGGAGTTACGTAGCTTGAACTACTCTACCAACTTGTAATGAATCAGATATCGAAGTAGGAAACCAATTTCCAGAGCTTGTAGACGAAGATGGAAATGGTGTCCCTGATTATCTTGATGGCTTATTAGATGCAGAGTGAAATATAGCCGATGAAATTATTGATGGAGATTCAGCTGTGAGTGATGATTTCCAGAGAGTACTTGATTATGGAGACGAGATCCGAGAAGAATTAGGTCTTGATAGTGATGGAGATGGAATTCCTGATAGTGATGATAGTATGGATAATACTGATAGTGCTGTAGATTTCATGTGAGCACTTGATGAGATCAATGGAGCAATAGATGAACTTTCGGAAGAAATAGATGAACTTATTGAATGACTAAGCTGTTGATTTGGAGGCTGAGGTTGTATTGCTACCCCACTTAACTGGGCCCCACTTGCTCCTGGTAGTGATCCAACTCTTTTTGGGAAACCAATCTGAGATGGTTTAAAAATAGGAGAAGGAGTTCCTATTTTCTCTGCTCTTACAGGTCGTCAAACATCATGTGGTACATCTCCGTGTTGTTTACCATCAGTATATCCTATGACTTCGGCTACCTTTATTCCTTGACCATTTTGTTGATGACCTGGTGCTGGAGGATCACTTTGAATTAATTCACCTACAAATTTCGTGCGTCTTTTTGCAACACCTACACTTACTTGAGGTTTCGGTATTGCTGTATGTTTTGGAGCTCCAGCAAGTGCTGCAGGATATTCTAATCCACCAGGAATACATCCAATTGTTCCAGGAGGAAACTGTATTGTTGCTGCTCTACCACTTATGAGTTGTGAATGATGAGAATGAGATCCATGAGTGTTAGGATACCCGTATCCAGGAAATGGTTTTGGTATCATTCATGCTAATTGTGACGGAGCTACACAAGATAATCTTCATACTCCACTTGAACTTGAATCAGAGTTTGTATTAGACTATTTAGAATACCTTAAATCAGGAGAACAGCCAGCAGGAATGTATGATAGATATCTTGATGTGTTCTCTGAAATGGCAGATGGAAATTCTGGAAGTTATTATCTTCCAAGTGAACCACTTATAAATATTTGATGAGGAGGTGATAGTAGTATGTCTACTACTGTAGATTTAGATGTATCAGCCTTAGGGCAATGAAACTTCTCTGATGTGATACAAATAAAAAATAAAAGAGTAAAAGCATTCCCATGATTTCTTATGGATTGGGTAGAACGTCAGCTCGATGAGATAACATCAAAACTTACAAATTTACCAAAAGTATTTGTTATACTTCCTGATTTCTGATGAATATTTGATTTTAGTTGGGATGGTTTTTCAGATGGTTTATGACAAGCCTTTGAGGATGGAAAAAACAAAAGTGATAGTAAAAAACAGTGAATTGCAAACCAGATTACTGCATTAAGGAATCAAAAATCATGATTAAATTGTTCATGAGAAGATGCCCTGAGATGTAAAACTATTGATCTTAAAATAGCGTCAGAAACTGGAAAAAAATATGCATGATCTGGGAAAGAAACTCTTTCTGGAATTAAAGAAGTGTATGAATTTATTTGAAATATCCCTCTTATAAACTTAGAGACAGAGACTATTTCTGTAAATGTACCTTGGATAGAGGTGAGTGAAATTGATAGATTTAGTGTAGATTGGAGTATAGCACTTGCTCAGTGGAAGGCTGAACTTGCATCAAAATGATCAGCTTGGTCAGGAGGAGCTACGTGTAGCTGAAGTGACGCAGAGATAGCGAGATGTCAGCAAGAAAATGATATAAAGAAAAAAGCATATGCAGATGTAAACGCGTTTATTGCCTCACTTGAAAGAAATATACAAATTCTTGAAGAATATAAGCAATTCCCTGATAAGCTTGCAAAACTTATTAATATAAAAGAAGTATGGTTAGAACAAATACTCTGTAATATAGAAGCTATTTCTAAACTCGTATGAGAATGGGTTTCAAGTAACGGTGAGAGATTTAAAGCCTGGGTAGAGCTTTATATACTTATAAAAGCTATACTGAAATCTTGGCAGCTATTTATAGATGTATTTAAAGGCTATGAACAAGAATGTCATGAGTGTAAAAATGAACGACAAGATCTTCAAGACTTTACATTCCAACTTATTAGCGCTGTAATACCTTCAGCTCCTATTATCCAATTTCCAAAATGGCCTGATATTATACTTGACTTACATAATATTAGAGCAGGTATGACAGTATATATGCCGGACTTTGATATTAATTTGAGACCTATAGTTCTTCCAACTCTTCCTACTCTTTCTCTTCCAGATGTTCCAAGTGTTTGATTTAGTCTTCCGGCTCTTCCAATTCTCCCTACTTTTGAGCTTCCAGAACTTCCAGAGCTCCCATCTCTCCCAAGTGTAGAGCTTCCAGATCTTCCACCTCCACCAAAAATACCAAAACTTTTTGGTTCTGTCGAGGGGATGCTCAATATTATGAAACTTGTTACAAAGGCAATGTGTATTTTGAAAAGTTCACCTTTTGTTCCTGAGTGGAGAGCTGGTGATCAAATAGCATTCCTTACGGAAAGAAATGGGTATATTCCAACAGATTTCATTAATATTCAGCCACCAACATTCTCTTATTCAGCAATATCTGCAATAAAAGTAACAACATATGTAAATCTAGAATTTGAAATGGAATTTATACTTGAAGCAGTACGATCTATCACTGCTCCACTTGATGAGGTATCGAATAATATTGCAAATATGTTTGATATTTCCCTTTCTGATATCAATCTCTCAGAGGCTCTGCCTATACCTAGTGATATCAATCTTGATATAGGTATTGATGGTGAAACTGATACAAATATATCTTTTGCCCCTCTAAATGAAAACCCGGAAGGACTTATATTTATTGTAGGAGTTCTTAGTTGAAAGTTTATTGAATTTATTGATTATCTTGGTAAAAATAGTCATAAAACTATGACGAATAATGAGTTTAAAAAATATGTAGGATGACAGCTTGCGAGCAAATCATTTACAGAAAATTCAAGAACACAAGAAATCAGAGATATATGGGAAGAAGTGCTTTCTCTTACGTATTCAGCCGAAAATGAATTTATCGCTCAGCTCCAAGATGCTAATAGAGATAAATTCCAAACGATACAGGATATTATTTCTACAGAAATACAGTATTCTCAAAAACAACAAAGAGATCTAGAGAATTTAGATACACCAAGTTTTATACAAAAAGTAGCTGGAGAAAAAGACGAAAGAAACAATAGCTATAAAGAACTTCTAGATCCGCATAGTATTCGAACAATAGATGCAGCTATCAATCTCGTATCTGGTGAAAGCGAAGAAGCAAAAAGCTTCAGAGAAGATATAGAGGTTCAGGGAGAAAATCTCATGGAGAGAGTGAGAGGAGGACTTAGCGCTTACAAAGAAAATTCTCTTAGAGCAAGTAACCATGAAAGTGATGGATCAGCTGCTGGTGGTGGTACATGTCATAGTAGTTGAGCTTATCAATATGT
>CALHAQ010000077.1 GCA_937931775.1 uncultured Candidatus Altimarinota bacterium
TCCTGAAGGAACCATACAAATAAGAGTGATGGGTGAGTGAGTATTAGATTCGATTCCCTATACTAAATGAAAACCATATTTTAGAATAGAAGAGTTATGAACAAATAAACAGCTGAATTTTGATTTTACATATAGATCAAGTTGGACAGATAATACCTCACATTACTTAATTAATAAAATACAATAACATATGAAAGAAAAATTATGAAGAATATCTTATTTTGAATCTATTGCATTAATAGATATTTCAAGTGAACCAATAATGGGATTTGATAACTTTTTAAATGAAATGACATGAGAATTTAATTCAAAGAAACAAATTGAATGTATTGAGAATAATATTTTTTCTGACCAAGAACTAAAATATTTACTATATATATATATATTAATGAATCGTTTATTATTACAGAAACAATGAGAACATGTTGAATGAAAAATAGATATTTGGGTTGATTGGACTCTAGAGGAATCAGGCATGATAGATATAAAGAAATTTATAGTACGTTTATTATCATTGCCTTCTATGAAGAACGATATGGATATTATAAGAAAGAATCCATCTTATAAGTGAATTTGAGATTTTTATTAAAGATGATATATCAACTGTTTATTAAAATGAGAGATAAAAAAAGTAATACTTTTGGTAGTGTTAATATTGATAGTGGAGAAATAAGAACATTTTATAAACCTGATATTAATATTCATGGTTATAAGACTAATTTAGATTACTTTGATGCACAATAACTATGAAAAACAAAGAATTATATACTTGTAGAATTTGCTGATTTGAAAATGATTTCTGATGATTGAATCACAGTGATTATATCTGATAATCTAAAAAGAATTATAACTATTTATTAAATATTATGAAGAAAGAAGAATTAAAGAAACAAATACACAAGGTATTTATGAAACATGATTTAATAGGTGTTATTGGTGATGGATGACCAGTAAATGAGTACCAAATGGAGGAATCAAAAATATGACATTATGTATATAATAATCCTAATGCTTCTGAAAAAGAAATATATAAGGAATTAGTTAGAATTATAGAAGACTGGTTTTGAGAGAGTCCATTAGATTATCAAACACTTCAAAATTTAAAAGAGATGAGTATAAAAATTTCTACTTTAACTCAATGAGTTAAAGTAGAATATAAAGAAATTAAATCTTAAAAGACAGCTTATATAGGCTGTCTTTTTTAGTCTAGATTTTTAAGTATTAAATCTATATTAAAATTAGAGAGTGAAATATTTTATAGTTTTGACACTATTATTTTTTATCGTATTTTAAATATATTAATTATTTTTTTAAAAAAATACCATGAAACTATTTTATAAGGTTATATTTTTAGTGTATATATGCCTTGTGTCGACATGAAGTTTTGCAGATTCGTTTCAAATTGACTGGAAAGAAGAAGGTCGTATCAGTTATACTTATGATACTGATACGGAGAAATTATCTCTTAACTTCAAAGTGTTCCATGAAGATGTAGTAAAAGAAGATTATTTGATTCGATTTGATATACTATGACAGACTTGTGAGCAGGAGACAAGTTATAATAGCTTTTATCTTTGAGGAGAGTGTACTATAGATAGCTCTTTAATAACTCTTGAATCAAAAAACAAAGTTAAAGTAGAAGTATATTTTGATGACAATATTATCTTTGAAGATATATATCCTCTAAATATAGAATGACTTGATACTACTTTTTCATGGTCGTCATGGGAATCATCTGTGGAATATAATCAAACTAGTTGAGATTTGAGATTAGTAGCTTCGATCCAACATGATATTTGAGAGTTTTTTGATGGATATAAATTTAAGTTGGGTAAGGTTAAGAACGGGCTATACCTGAAAGATTTTTCAGATGGAACAAGAGTTTTAAAGTCAGGAAATTATTTTGATAAAGACTTCCAATGATACTTAACATATTCAGAGGGGAAGTTATGATTTGATATACTTTCAGGAAATAGTTGGGAAGTAGAAGACGAACAATTTTATGTGATTGAAGTATATGATGAAGGTAATGAACGTATTGCATATGAAGATATAACGATGACTATACGAACTACTGCTGATGAAGACGATATTAATTGGAAAATAGTAGAGGGAGATTCATATCTTGATGAAGAAGCTAAACTTTTATATGTTAAAGCTTATTTAAAAGATATCGAAACACTCCCAACCGATGAATATTTTTTATTTCTTTGAATAAATCAAAGTTATAAGTTTAGTTTTGATGAATCTAAGAATGAACTATCTTCAATGTACTCTATTAGGTATGAAAAATGAAGAGATGATAGAAGTAAAACTATATCATATAGTATCAAAGATAGTAATCATCAGACGATTGATGACTGAAGATTTAAAATATACGTTGATTATAAGAAGACTAGTTTTGATGAATTCGAAAAGCAATCTGTTCAGGAAATAACCAAACCATCAAAACTTGAACTTGCTGTTGATAAACTTATTTTAAAACAACAACAAAAATATGTTAATACTCAAGATCTGAAAGATAATTTAATTGTTACTATTCAGGTGTTAAATATATATGCAGAAAAAAAACCTGAGTATAAAAGTATTATTTCAGAATTAAATAACATTATCCAAACTAGAGTAGATGATATGTAGTGCATAGATTTAAAAAGACAGTTCATAGGAACTATCTTTTTTATTTTAGTTTTTTACTTAACCTCTCTTTCAATTCATCATAATTATCTCTCAAACTCTCATTAGTTTTCCATGATAGAGAGACATTGTCTTGGTCGCTTCGTGGTATCAGGTGCATATGGTAGTGAAATACCTCTTGTCAGGCTCGTGAGCCTGTGTTTTGGAGTATATTGATATGTTCTACTCAAAGAGTCTTTTTATAAACTAAAGCGATATGTTTTGATACCTTTGCGAGATGCGCGAGCGTGTCCTCTGGGATATCAAAAATATCTTGATGATGCTGATTTGGTACTATAATAAGGTGTCCTGAACTGGCAGGGAAGTAATCAAAGAATGCTGTTACAAGATCGTCCTGATAGATAGTCCAGCTTGGAGACTCTCATGATACGATTTGGCAAAATATACACATAAAGATTATGTTAATTATCTAAACAAACAGTGAAAACCCAATGATAATTTACTCACGGACTATTTATCTTATAGATAACTCATCCTATTTTAACCCCATTTACGTTATATATTTTAAAATAATAGTCATTTCCATTTTGTGATATGAGTTCATTTGTGAGACTCATATTATTGGATCA
>CALHAQ010000078.1 GCA_937931775.1 uncultured Candidatus Altimarinota bacterium
CCATAGCAAGTGCTTTTGCTTGCGCGTATGTATCAGCGAGTCAAGTAACTGCGAGTCCTCTTCAACCAGATGTTTCAAGGTCTCAATTTTCTCTTTTCTTTGTTCCTGCGTGGAATATTTTTATATCATCACGATCAAGAAGATTTGGAACAATAAGATCTTCTTTTTTCTTATAACTTCATGGGTATCCATTTGCAGCGAGAACTATTGTTACAGCTTTTTTTGTACTCCATTGTACGTCCTCAATTGTATCGAGCTTATCTACAGAACCTGCAAGACACATTTCAGCAAAGTCTGACTCTAAACGCATCATAGTAGGTTGCGTCTCTGGATCACCAAAACGAACATTATATTCAAGAAGTTTTGGTCCATCTTTTGTTATCATAAGACCAGCATAGAGAAAACCAGAAAAGTCTTCTCCTCTTGCTTTCATAGCATCGATCGTAGGTTGGATAATAGTATCAATAATATCTTGGGTATTCTGATCTTGCAAGAGATGATCTGCTGGTGAATATGCTCACATACCTCCTGTATTAGGCCCTTTATTACCATTATCTCTTCCTTTGTGATCTTGTGAGGATGACATAGGAATAATATTTCATCATCTATCTATCATAAAAATCATAGAGAGTTCTTCTCACTCAAGAAATTCTTCAATTACTACTCTATCAAGTTCTTCTCACTCTACTCCATCTCCGATAGCTTCTCTTTTATCATAATTGGCAGTAAGAGCTGTACTAATTGCTTCCATCATTTCTTTGTGGTTCTGAGCAATAGTAACTCCTTTCCCTTGTTTTAGACCATCCTCTTTTATAACAACCGGGTATCATTTTTCAGCAAGTTTTTCAGCATATTCTTTAGCAGCTTTATCTTCTGTAAAACTTCCATATCCAGCAGTTGGAATATTATATTTCTCACAAATTTCTTTTGTAAATGTTTTAGATGACTCGAGCTGAGATGCTGCTTTAGATGGCCCAAACACTCTGAGTCACTCACTCTCCATATCGTCTACTATACCAGCTGCAAGTGGATCTTCTGGACCTACTACTGTAAGACCAATATCATTTTCTTTTGCCCAGGCTATAACTGCCTCATTATCAGATATATCAATACCAGGAACATTTTTAATAATACTTCCCTCTTCTTCTGTCCCACCATTCCCAGGCATTACATAAACCTCTGTAACTCTTTCTCACTGAGCAAGTTTCCATGCAAGTGCATGCTCTCTTCCCCCACTTCCTATAACGAGGACTTTCCCATTGAAATCTATTATATTCTTAGATTCAATTCCACTTTCCATTTCTCATGTTGGTACTGCTACTGCCATAATAAAAAATTATAAAATTAAAAGTATATTTATGTTGTTTTTTTATAAAACTTTTCTAATAAATCTGGATTAAGATTCGAGATGGTATTCATATGTCATCTCTTTCTTTGTCATTTTACTTCTTGCTCATCACTATCTCATTTTAAAAATCCTGGTTTTCATTTCCCATAATCTTTCGTAACTATGAAATTTCAGTTTCCATCAGTATATTCATAGACACCAAATCATTTATCATGTATTCTCTCTTCCTCTCATGTCTTCTCGTTTATCCCAGGTATAGATAAGACTTCATCAGATAGCATATTATCCAAATGTACTTTTTTTATGAGCTTCGGTGTAGGAAGTTTTTGTCATGTAATAGCTAAATTAAGAAGTTCATATTGAGAATAATCATGACTGTATTCTGTTGGATGTCCTGAGTTATGTGGTCTTGGAGCAATTTCATTTATCTTTATGCTACCATCTTTGAGAACAAACATTTCAACTCCCACAAGTCAGATAATACCTTCGTCTCAAGCATATTTCTCTGTCAATTGTTCTGCCATTGCTTTTGCTTTTTCAATTACTTCAGGAGTAATTCTCTCATCACCACTCTCCCATGCTGGCATAATACTCTCGGTCAGTATCCCCTTCTCATGTTTATTATATGCTGGGTCAAATGATACTATATCCCCGTTTGAACTTCGAGCTACCATAACAGAGATTTCATAAAAATCTTTTTGCTGTTCTTCATATATACATTCTACTTCATCAAAATCTACATATTCCCTCCCTTTTTTAAATTTCATAATATCTTGCGTAGTTGCTCATGTAGAAGTCAAAGATTCAAGTTGAGATTGTTCTTCTCTCACATTAGCTATATATGTATCTAAATCATCTTTCGTATTTATTTTCTGTTGGCCTTTGCCATCATAGCCATCTCTCGCTGTCTTAAGTATTCCGGGTCATATATCTTCAAAGGCTCTATATATATCATGATCAGCATTTTGCCTATTTACTCGTGTAAAATTCACTACAGAATCTTTATCTCCATTAAAACAATTTATAATAGCTTCCTTTTCTGTAGCTCTATGTTGGACTAAGTTATATACTCTCCAATTAGGAAACATGTCTATACCTGCTTCTGAAATAGCTTTTGCAAGACTCGCAGGAACATTTTCCCATTCAGCAGTTACAGCATCAACTCATGAATCCATAATTGCTTGAACTGCATCTTGAGTATCCTTATAGACTATTTCAACAAATGGAGAAACTTGAGCAGCTGGGCAATTTTCTCCCTCTGCAGTAAAGACTACAGTATCAAATCATTGTTTTTGACCAGCAACAGCTGCTAATTGAGCTAATTGTCCTCCTCAAAGATAAGCAATCTTTTTCTCCTGCTTTTTGGGATATCTATCAGATTCTTCAAAATCATGGTATGGACTTCCTTTCATATCAAATGACTGAATGCATATTTGATATATTAATTTTTGTAAATTTTTTAGTGTAAGCATATTCTAAGAATTAGTTAAATTATATTATTACGCTGCTTCTCTATATTCAATTGTACTACCTCCAATACCAACTCATGTCATAGTAACTGCTGCTTCTCACTCTTCTCTATTTTTAACTATTCAAATAACCTGAGCAGGAATACCCCTTGCAATTGATCTTTTAATAATTTCCTCTTCGTTTCATTTTTTACAAGTTCCAGTAAAAGGAAGTCACATATTCCATGATTTTGCTGCCAATGTATCATCTATATCTAATCCAACTTGAATAAGTGTCATAATATCAGCTTGCTCACTATTACTTAAATCCATAACAAAGCATATATCCCTTCTTCATCACAGTCATTTATATTGTTTGAATTGTGGATTTCATGTGCCATGACGTAAACAAGAAATATTTACTATAGGATCTCAGTTAATCCCTCAAAGTAACTCATCAGATATGAATCAATTAAACACAGTAGTTTTACCTGTTGCTATATCCCACATTTTTAAGCCCTTAAGTTTTTCTACCATTCACAATGGAAGATTAACTCGTTTTTCACCTATAACATCAAGATAATCCTCAAAGGTTTTATTCTCCCAATTATCTCATAATAATTCTAACATCGATTCTCGAATAAGTGTAAGTCAATTTGATCTTGGAGATATAATTCCATCTTTTGTTGGCCTTTCTCCAAATCCAATAATGACATCCCCTTCTTCTAACTCTACAAGTTTTTTATCCTCTTCTTTCGCACTTTTAATTCATAAGAACGTTCACCCTATATTTAAATCTAGTTCAGCTAACAAAGCAATTAGAAATTCTTTTGTTTCTTTAATTCTTGATATCTTTCAACCGATACGATCAGAAAGTTTTTCTATTTCTCCATCAAATTTACCCTGTTCATTATAATACTCAGCTAAATCTTTTAAAGATGAAAGAAGTTGCCTATCAGCTTTGATGTCTTCTATCATGAGGATTCCATCATCTTGGTATCTGTTTAATGCTCTGATAAATTTAGGGTCCTCACCTAAGTTAGCTGTTTCACCATTTGTAAGAATAACCTGATTTTGTAATATGCTACTTGCAAGGGCATCTTTAAAAGCCATAAAAAATATTCTTGCTCTTTCTCAGTCAGTGTCATTGACGTCAATAATATTTGTAAATGCAATTGCTTGCTCTCAATTAATACCATCATCAAATAGCATAGCAGTTAGGTCAGCTAGCGTTCTTTCAGATAATTCTACAGCTCTTTTGTAAAGTAATTCATAACTATCCTCAGTCTTACCTTGCTGTTCAAATTCTTGATAAAAGTTTTCAAACTGTCTCATGTATATTTGTACTTTTGTTCAAACACCGTCAGTTTCCATGGACAAAATGTAATCTCACACTCTCAGTTTATCATCTGGTGTCCTAAAACTATTAGCTAATATTCATAGTTTGCAATGAGCTTTTTGAACGGCAACTTTTGTAGCATGAGAAACATCGTCTCATCCATCGATTACATTAGTTCAATAATTTACAAATTTATTCTCTATACCAGTTCCCGACATATCTTTCCTATTAAAAATTTAAATTATTTTCTATTATCCTTTAGTTCTTTTTAGTCCTATATAACTTCTTTTCTCCTCTAACATCTCATTCTCTATTGCAAGTCTCATATTGAATGCTATTTGTAGCCATGGAGAATCAGATCTCCACTCTCTTTCTGGGTGTCACATCATGGCACAGATATTTCATAGTTCAAATCATGTAGCACCGTCTGGAGATCCATTTGGATTATGAGGGTATGATTCTGTTTTATTTCATCTATGATCTACAAAATTAATTCCATAATCTAAACTACCTCCTGTTACTCTTCCCTCTCCATGAGAATTTATTTGTGATAATATACTTCCTCACATTCACTTGAGAAATTGACTATCTTCTTTTTCAGATATCTTTACTTGAACTTTTCTAGCTTCAAAACTATTTGATGTGTTGTGTAATAATTTAGGAAAATTTTCACCTCATGGAAGTATTTCAGCTAACTGAGTTATTACCTGGAAACCATTACATACTCCAAATAACTTCCCTGTATATTTTTCGAATTGGGCTCTAAGTTCCGGTCTTTCTAAAATAGTTTGTGCAAATCATACTCATGCTCATAAAGCATCCCCATGAGAAAAACCACCTGCAATAGCAACTGCTCTGAAATCATCTAGACTATGTTTTCATGATATGAGGTCATTCAAATGTACATCATATACCTCAAAACCTGCTCGATGGAAATATCTCTTCATTTCTTCTTGAGAATTTGTACCTTCAGTACTGAGTACTGCCATCTTAGGTTTTTGCTTATTATTCGTTTCATAATCTGAAATAATCTCATGAACTTCATGTTCAGATATATCAAAATTCAGTACGTCTTTCATTCATGGTTCAAACTCATCATTAATTCTATCAAATTCTGCTTGTGTAGTTTCTGGGTTATTGTTTTTCCTATGCTTTCTTATAACATGACTTGTTACACTCCATGCTTTTTGTAAATCTACTCTTCTCTCATCTATTATTTTTTCTCCAAAAGCTGCAACTCAAATATTTTGCTTCTCAAAATTTGGTTTTCAAATACTGTGCCCTAAATGATCAAGTTTATACTTTTTCAATATTTCTAAAATATCAGCTTTCTTTGATGTCTCAAACTGCATAACTATTCCTGCCTCCTCATTAAATAAAGCTCTCAGTGTATCTTCATGAGAATTAGTATTCATCAAAGATGAAATATCTATGTCTATACCTATATGTGAACCAAAAGACATTTCTGAGATAGCAGAAAATAATCCTCAATCAGATTTCTTATGATACGCAAGTAGAAGGTTTTTTTCATGAAGTTCAATCATAGCTTCCATAAAGCTTCTGATATATTCTGGGTTGTCAATATCTGCTACATTTTCTCAAAATTGACCATTTACTTGTGCGAGTATAGATCATCCAAGCCTATTTTTTCATTCACTGAAATCTAATAAAAGTAGTTCAGAATCTTGTACTGGTTTCAACTCTGGAGTAAGAGTTTTGTATACGTCTCCTGAATCAGCATACAGAGTTGTGACTAATGTAAGTGGAGATACTACATCTCATTCTTTCATAGAACCAGAGTCTTTTCCCACAGATATATCAAACTGTAGGACGTCAACTATATCTCTTAGTGCTTTTGCTCATTTATGTATAGCAGAAAGTTGTCATGGCTCAGATTTTGCATACATCCAGTTTCCAGATCCTGAAATAGAGTCAAGCTCAGGAATATATGCAGAAAGAGCTTTTAAAATAGCAGTTATAACAGACATTCTACAAGATGCTTCTGGATTAGTTATAGCTAAAGCAGATCTATTTGCTTGGGTGATAACTTCACCATGGATTCACTCTAAACCATGCAAAGTTACTCAAACATTTGAGAGTGGAGTTTGCCATAGTCATACCATTTGTTCTTGAGTTACCCTTCCTCAGACAGATCTATCTCAAATAGTTACAAGAGCTTCTTTATTTGATACAGTAGGATGAGAAATAACATTTTTGAGAGAATCAGAAAGTCGTATTGACTCTAGATTTAACTCTCCTCCTTCTATATTTACTGTTTCATCATTCAGGATAAGCTCTACACTATGTCCCAACATATCATTTATATCCATATCAATAATATTTGTATTTGTCTTTGGATCATGAACTACATATTGGGTAGATTCTGTTGTTTCTCAAATTACATACATCGGAGTATTGAACCTTCTTGCTCTTGCTTCAAAGTCATCCATATCTTCCTCTAAAACAAAACAAATATATCTCTCTTGAGATTCATTTGATAGTACCTCCTTAGGTCAAAGACTCTCATCTCAAATTGGAATTTTTGAAAAATCGATTTTTCCTCCTCTTTGAACATCTTCTAGAAGTTCCTGAACAGTATTTGTCCATCAGCTTGCTCCTACATCTCAAATCTTGAGTATTGGATTTATTTCTTTGAGTCATGTAAGATTATTAATAAGGTCCTTTACTTTACTTTGCATTATTGGATTTCATCTTTGAACAGAGGCAAAGTCTAATTCACTTACACCTTCTTCTTTGGTTACAGATGAAGCAGCACCACCTCCCATTCAAATATTATAGTTTGAACCTCATAAATATACTATCTTCGCTCAAGCAGGTACATTTCTTGACTCTACATTTTCTGGGAATACATTTCCCTTTCATCAAACAATTACTGTTGGTTTATCGTATCACCAATGCTTTCATCCAACCTTAGCGTCAACTACAGAAAAATTTCCAGTAATAGCAGGAAAACCTTTCTCATTTGAATAATTTGCACCTCACACAGATCCTTCTGCAACTATATCTAGAGCACTTTCTTGTCCCTCTTTGGTTCTATTAAAAGATTCTACTAAATCTGAAATTATGATAGTTGTAGTCGTAGCGTTTGGAGTTCATCATCTTCCAATCGCGGATAAGTCTCTCAAGAGACCACCTATTCACGTCGCAGCTCACTCCAGAGCATAAATTCTAGACGGATGATTATGCGATTCAACCTTGAGAGTATTATCCATTTTTGAATATGTAAAATGTACCTTACCATCTTCACTAGTAAATGTAACTAAGGCTTCTTTTCATTCATAGGCAGCTGCATCATCTTCATAAGCTACCTTCGTCTTTCCTGGATGTTTTTTATTCGTTGCTCTTATATAGTCAAAGAGTGTCTCTATTTGTTTCTCTCCATCAATATTATGGTGCCCATTAAAAACTCAATGATCACAATGTTCAGAATTCGCATATGCAAAAGCGTAAACCTCTGGTTCTGTTGGGTTTCTTTTATATTTTTCAGTAAATAGAGTAAATAAGTAGTCTATGTATGCTTCATACATAGCGAGGCCGTGTTTTTTATTGAATTCTGATAAATATGTTTTTCACCTTGAAATAATATCTATATTTACTAATACCCCTTTTTCTCAGATTTTGAACATTTCTTCTATTCGACTAGCATGAGAAACAGCCATTTGAGTCATTTGATCATAAAGACTCTTTCATATTATTTTTTCAGGATTTTCTAAATCAGTATCATAACTATGGTATATAATAGGTTCTACTCTACCTTTTAGTTGTACTCCTGTCATATCAAGTATAGCAGAAATCTGAGTAGACAAAGCACTTGTTGTTCAACTTCTCGGTCATACAAATAATTCTTTCCTTAATCATAACTCAAAATCTTCTCCAACTCACAGAATACGCTCAACTTGCTCATTTCATCCTAATTCTCAAGTAACAGCATATCATATTTTTGCATCATAATTTCATACATCACCTCATAGTTTTTCTTTGATCAGAGCAAGATTTCTATCTTTTATGTGACCTGGAACTTCTTCCCTTCCTGAAGAATACAATCTAAGGTCTCATTTACTTGGCTGAATAATTGCTGACATACTCTATCACGAATTAAAAAGATATTTTTTCAAGTACTATTTATACTAAATATCCAGTAACCGTCAAAAAAAGCTCTTGTTATCAAGAACTTTTATGTTAAAAACTTGTTAAAACATATATTATAATAACTTCAAGCCATTATCAACGGGCCTATCTATACTAGAAAGTACTACTCACTTGTCACTTTGAAATCCAGTCAGGAGAAACTCGCTCATAAAGCTTCCTATCTGTTTTGGTGGAAAATTTACTACTCCGAGAATTTGCTTTCATATAAGCTCTTCCTTCGTATAAAGATCTGTTATTTGAGCGGATGATTTTTTGGTTCCAATTTCATCTCCAAAATCTACCCAGACTTTATATGCGGGATTTCGAGCCCCAGGAAAATCCTGAACATCTACGATAGTTCAGCAACGAATATCTACAGATTCGAAATCATCCCAAGATATTAAGCTACCTCCCTCATTTCATCTCTTTGTCATATTTGTATCATTAGATCATTAACAACTCCTGGCATAATGAATTCTACTGCATTTATATCTATATCATCAAACATATCTTTGTATTCTCATCATTCCAGAACACCAACGATTGCGTTCAAAAAACTGTAAACTTTCTTTACATCATCACTATCTCTCATATGGGATAATTGAGATAAATACTTTTTAGCATTAAACAGTCCGTCACTACTTACATCTCCACTTATTTCATCTAAGATAAATCTTATAAGATAATATTCCACATCACCTTTTATTCTAGCTTTATATGCTAAAAAAGAGATATCGTCTCATTCTAATAAAGAACGTACTCCTTTTATAAATATTTCTCTATCTTCTCATAATTCCCATTCTAACATGTGTTTTGTGTTCCCTCATCTTGAAACCAAGGCATCTTTATAGCTTTCTACAGTAAGTGACATAAATATTTAATTATACGAAGTAAGCGTCAAATTCTTCACGATCTATTTCTTCTTTCTCGAGAAGATCTTCAGAGATTTTTATATGGAGTTTTTTATTTTCGTTGATCATTTTTATAGCTCTTTGATATTGCTGCGTAAGTATTTCTCGTACTTTACTATCTATATCTTTTTGAGTAGCTTCAGAAACTGCTGGTCTATCTCATTCTACTCCGGTATAATTTCACATACCCCTCACTCATGCAAAATTTTCTTGCCCAATTTCATCATACATACCGTATCGCATTACCATGTTTCTCGCAATTACTGTAGCACGTTCTATATCATTTGAAGCTCAGGTAGTAATCATATCTTTTCAGAAAAATATCTCTTCTGATGCTCGTCCACCGTAGAGAACACAGAGTTCATCGAGGAACTTTGCTTTGCTCGTTAGGATAGCATCTCTCTCAGGCATAAACCATGTTACACCGAGCGCTCCTCCTCTTGGAGTGATAGATATTTTATGTACTGGATCTGAGTGTGGAAGAAGTTTTCAAAGCAATCCATGTCATACTTCATGATATGCTGTAATTTTTCTTTCCTGCTCATTCATCACGAGAGACTTCTTTTGAAGTCCCATAACGATTCGTTCAAATGCTTGTTGCAGTCTGTTTGGAGTAATTTTCTTTTCACTATATCTAGCAGTAATAATAGCTGCTTCATTGAGTACATTCCCGAGATCCGCTCCACTAAATCCAACAGTTGAGCTCGCAAGAGCTTTAAAATCGACATCTTTTTCTATTTTTTTATTTTTTGCATGTACTTCTAGAATTTTTTCTCTATCTGATTGGTTTGGGAGGTTTACAGTGATCTTTCTATCAAATCTTCCTGGTCTTAGGAGCGCTTTATCCAGTACATCTGATCTATTTGTAGCCCCAATAACAATAACATTTGTTTCATTATCAAATCAATCCATTTCTGTAAGAATCTGATTGAGCGTTTGTTCTCTCTCGTCATGTCATCCACCAGTCCCTGGTCATCTCTTTTTCCCGATTGCATCTATCTCATCAATAAAAATAATTGCTGGAGCGATTTTCTTTGCATTTGTAAAAAGGTCTCGCACTCTTGATGCACCTACCCCAACAAACATCTCTACAAACTCAGAACCTGATATAGAAAGAAATGGTACATTACTCTCACCAGCTACGGCTCTCGCAAGCATAGTTTTACCTGTTCCAGGAGGACCAACAAGAAGTGTTCCTCTCGGTATCTTTGCTCCCAAGTCTCTATATTTTTTAGGATTTTTGAGGAAATCTACTGTTTCTTGAAGTTCTTCTTTTTCTTCTTCAGCTCCTGCTACATCTTTAAATAATATTTTATCTTTTGAACTATCAAAGAGTCTTGCCCTGGATTTTCCAAAAGTCATAGCATTATTAGCCATACCTCACATTCGAGATATTAAAAATAGAGCTATAATTACAAAAAGTACGATAAGTAGTAATGTTGGAATCATATTTTGCCAAAATTTTTCACTTGTGAGATCCTTTACTTCTATTTTTGTAGTAACTTCTGGATTTTTGAGTCCTATGTCAGAAAGTGAATCTCTCTCTGGAAGTATAGCTGTATGAATTTTTTGCTTTTCTACTCCAGATTCTATAACTTTTGATCAAGAAAGTGTTGCAATAGCTTTATTTCCATCAATAAGAATTTCAGAATAAAGTGATGATGCATAATTACTGCTCAGTTCAGAAAGAGCTACATCTTCATTTACATTTTGTACACTTGTCTTGAGGTACGGAGTCATAGCAGCAAGAGAAATTGCGATTGCTATAAGTATAAAAAAAGGAGTAAAGTTATTTTTTGGTGGTCACGATTTTTTAAGTTTCAAATTTTTTAGATTCTCCATAGGAGATTTTTTCTTTGTCATGCTAGATTTTTTTATGTACATTTGCTAAAATAACACTCTGAAAAGTGCTGAAATATTCTAAGAGAAAGGATTCTTTTTGCAAAAGAAATTTATCTACTTAATTTTAAGAAATTCTCTAATAATATTTGCCCACTTCTTCATGATACTTCTGGATGAAATTGTACTCCATATATCTGCTTTGATATATGTTTCATAGCTTCATTCTTACAATTATTCGAATACGCTAAAAGTTTAAAATTTACTGGAAGAGTAATATGCTCTTCATGATTCTCATGAAAAACTCTTTTTGTTATACCGGAAAATAGTTTTTCCCTTGGAGAAATAAGCTCTATTTTATTACTCCCCTTTATAAAGTCTCAGATGCAATACCCAGCTCACATGCTATGACCGATAAGTTGGTGACCAAAACATATTCAAAGTATTGGAGAAGATATTTCTCAGATAAATGGAAATAGTTTTAGATAAGCATCTTTATTCTCTTTTGTAAGAGTCACAGGTGATCAGCTTATAATAATTGCATTAAAAGAATCAAAATCTCATTTACAAAGTCACTTTCTCTGAAGTAAATCTTGCATCAAAAAAACTTCATTTTCATAACCCAAGTCCGTGACTATTTTAGATATATTACAAACTCTATTTGATCAGCAATCTATTATAGCAATCATACATCAATATATTAATAAAAATATATAATATATAAAAACATTGAATAAACCTTAAATAAAGCGTGATATTTTCTAACTATATACTATAACAAAATACATTAAATTTTTAGATATTTTGCCACTTATACCCTATTCAACGTTCACTCACTATACGTTTTTTTAGTCCTGAATATGCTAAATCCAACTTCTTTCGTAAATGCTTTACGTGAGAATCAGCCGCTCTATCATTCTGAGATCTAGAATTTTGTGTTACATCATTTGAAAATCCTGAACACAAAGTTCGTCTAGGAAAAACTCGTTCAGGAGAACTATAGAGAGTTGTGAGAATAGAGAACTGTGGTCATGTGAGAGGAATACAGGCACCTACGCGCTCACTATATAATAACTGAAGTTTAGATAAAATATATACTCACTCTTCAAGTTGTATTTTTTCATCTACTCTATCTATATTAAGTTCTCATGATTTCATATAATATCATGCTCCATATACTGTTTCAATAGGTATATTAGCATTCTTCTTTCGTATTCTTTTTACATGATCATCTATCACTTTATCAG